>CANJKD010000038.1 GCA_947474415.1 Burkholderiales bacterium
GCGCGGCACCTTTCTGTTGGCCGATTCATCGTGGCACGCGGTCACGGCAGCGTGGCCGACAGCATCGTCCGCCGCCTGCTGGAGCGCGGCTGCACCATCGACACGGTCGGTTCGGTCACGCTGACAGATGAGGCCGCACTGCTGGTCTGGTGTGCTGCGCGGCCAGGCCCGGTGGCCGGCATTGTTCACCTTGCGGCGCTCGACGCCGCAGCCCCCGCCGCAGCGGGCGGGCCGGCCGAGTGGCGCGCCGCGATCCAGGCCGTCGACAAATCGCTCTTCCTGCTGCTGCGCGAGTTCAGCGCTGCGCTGGCCGAAGACGCCCACGTGCTGGCCGCTACGTCGTTGGGTGGTCGCTTTGGCCGCCAGAGCGCGGCTGGCGCGCTGGCGCTCCAGGGCGGCGCGGTCGGCCTGTTGAAGTCTTTGCGCGAGGAGCGGCCGTCGCTGCGCGTGAAGGCGGTGGACACCGATTCTTCGCAGTCTGCGGAGGCCATCGCCGACGCGCTGATGGCCGAGCTCGAACTCGACGGTGGGCGCCAGGAGGTGGGTTACCCCGCCGGGCAGCGAACCGTGTTCTGCAGCGTGGCCACGCCAGTCAGCATCGATGCAACGCGACAGGCGGCCTTGCATGGCACCGTCGTGCTGGCCACCGGTGGTGCGCGTGGCATCACGGCCGAGGTGCTGCGCGAATTGGCGCGCCCCGGCAACACGCTGGTGCTCACCGGCCGCAGCGCGCTGCCGCCGTCCGAGCCGGTCGAATTGGCGGGGCTCAAATCAGCCGACGCCTTGCGCCAGCACTTCATCGCCCAGGTACGCAGCGGCGCGTCCACGCTCAAGCCGGGCGATATCCAGCGCCAGGTTCAACAGTTGATCGGCCTGCGCGAGATGCGCGCCAACATCGCCGACTTCAGCGGGGCCGGTGCGGCGGTCGAATACCACGCCATCGACGTCACCGACGAAGCCGCGATGAGCAGCCTGCTGGAAGGCCTGTACCAGCGCCACGGCCGCGTCGACGGCGTGGTGCATGGCGCCGGCGTGATCGAAGACAAGCGGCTCGCCGACAAGGCCAGCGACAGCTGGTCGCGGGTGGTCGACACGAAGGTGATCGGCCTGTTGCTGCTGGCCAAGTACCTGCGCCCTGAATCGCTGCGCTTTCTCTCGGTGTTCAGCTCGGTCGCCGGCCGCTACGGCAACAGTGGCCAGTCAGATTACGCCACGGCCAATGAATTGATGAACCGCATTTGTGCGCAGCTGCAGTCACGCTGGGGCGAGTCGGTCAATGTTCATGCGCTGTGCTGGGGCCCCTGGGGCGCAACGAAATTTGGCGCCGGCATGGTCACGTCCGACACCGAAGCCAAGTTCGCGGAAAAAGGGGTCACCCTCGTGTCCGCGCAAGAAGGCCGGAGGCGCTTCGTCGAGGAACTGGCGCACGCTGCCGGTGGTCCGGTCGAGGTGGTCTGCGGTGCCGGCCCTTGGGAAATGCATGAAGCCGGCATCGGCACGATTCGCATGCAAGCTGCGGCGCCTGAAGGCCCGCCGATCGGCCCATTGCTCGGCAGCGCCACCGTCAGCACGCGCCCGATGGGCGACCAGGTCGTCGCGCTGCGGCTCGACGGCCGCCACCTGTACCTGCAAGAACACGCCATCGACGGCACGCCGGTGCTGCCGGCAGCTGCCGCACTGGAACTGCTGGCGGAAGCGGCGACTGCGCTCTGGCCAGGTTGGAAGGTGGTCGAGGTGCGTGACTTCAAGTTGATGAAGGGCGTCGACCTGAAAGAGCCGACGCGTCAGTTGCAGATCGTCATCAGCCCGCCGCCTTACGGCAGCAGTGAAGGCTTCGAAGTCAATGCCTCGCTGCAAACCGACCTCGGCCAAGGCCGGGCGCTGACCCACTACCGCGCTGTGGTTCGCCTTGAGCAGCAATTACCGACCGGCGAAACCTGCCGGCCGCGTGCCCACCACGAGAAAAGCCTGACGACTTCCAAAGCCTATGGCGAGTGGTTGTTCCACGGCCCGCGCTTTCGGGTGATCGAAGAGATTTCAGGCTTGTCGACCGCCGGCGCCGCGTCGCGCGTCCGCTCGACCCACCCTTCGGACTGGCTCCACGGCACGGCGCCCGACGCGGCCGGCTGGTGTTTCGACCCGGCCTTGCTCGATGCCGCCGCCCAGATGGCCTGGCTGTGGGCACGCAGCTTCCGCGATGAATCGGCGCTGCCGGCCCGCTTCGGCCGCGTGGTGCGCTACCGCGAGCGCTTCCCGGCACGCCTGCACATGGAATACGAACGTGTCATCACCACCGACCCGACCTTGGTGCGTGCCAACGTGATGTTCTTCGACGATGCGGGCGAAGCCGTGATGCTGATCGAGGAACTCGACAGCATTGCCAGCGCGGCACTGAACCGGCTGGGCGGAACATCGCGCACGGCGGTGGAGGCATGAGACCGCCGGGCCGCCCCAAGGGCGAAAACCGGAGTGCCCAGCGTGTAGGCAGCCTGATGAGCGCGATGAATGTGTCGCACGCCACACCAGTGTTGCCGGCGAGACCGGCGCCAGAACCGATCGCCATCATCGGCATGGCCTGCATCTTTCCGCAGGCGCCAGACCTTGCAAGTTTCTGGAACAACGTGGTCGGCTGCGTCGACGCCGTCGGCGAACCGGCCCCCAACTGGGACGCCGAGCGCTACCTGCAGAGTGGCCGGATCAAGACGCCCTTCGGTGGCTACCTGAAAGACCTGTACCGTTTCGACCCGCGCGAGTTCGGCATCATGCCGAACTCGATGGACGGCGGCGAACCCGACCAGTTCCTCGCGTTGCGCGTCGCCCGCGACGCATTGCTCGATGCGGGCTACCTGGGCACGGCATTCGACCACACCGAGACCGGCATCATCCTCGGCCACAGCACCTACCTGCATCGCGGCCAGGTGACGGTGGTGCAGAACAACATCGTGCTCGACCAGGCCGTCGAACTGCTCAAGGCCGCCTTGCCAGGCATGAATGCAGCCGCGTTGGATCAGGTGCGGTCCATGCTTGCCGCCAAGCTGCCGCCAACGAACTCCGACACAGCCCCCGGCTTGGTGCCCAACGTGATGACCGGCCGCATCGCCAACCGGCTCAATCTGCGCGGCCCCAATTATCTGGTCGATGCGGCCTGCTCGTCGTCACTGCTGGCCGTGGGAGCGGCGATGGACGAGTTGCGCGCCGGGCGCAGCCGTCTGATGCTGGCGGGCGGCGTGAATGCGTCGTTGCCGGCCGACGTATCGGCCATCTTCACCCAGCTGGGTGCGTTGAGCGCGCGTGGCAAGGTGCGGCCGTTCGAGTCTGGCAGCGACGGCACCTTGCTCGGTGAAGGCTTGGGCGTGGTGGTGCTGAAACGCCTGTCCGAGGCGCTTGCCGATGGCGACCGCGTCTATGCGACCTTGCGCGGCATCGGCCAGGCGAGCGATGGCCGTGGCACCGGCCTGCTGGCGCCGAGCGTCGACGGCGAAACCCTGGCGATTCGGCGCGCCTATGAAGGCAGCGGCGTCGACCCGGCCACGATCAGCATGATCGAGGCCCATGGCACCGGCATTCCGCTCGGTGACAAGACGGAAATCGCCGCGCTGAAGAACGTGTTCGGCGAACGCGTCGCGTCGCAGGGCAGCATCGCCCTGGGCTCGGTCAAGTCGATGATCAGCCACTGCATTCCGGCCGCCGGCATCGCAGGGCTGATCAAGACGTCGCTGGCGCTGCACCATCGGGTGCTTCCGCCCACGCTGTGTGAGAACGTCAATCCCGAACTGGGGCTGGAACGGACCCGCCTGTTCATCAACACCGAAACGACACCCTGGATCGCGCCACTCGGCCTGCCACGGCGCGCGGGCGTCGATTCCTTCGGGTTCGGCGGCATCAACACGCACGCCATCGTCGAACAGGCGCCACCGGCTGCCGTGCGGCCGGCGACGCTGACGCGCTGGCCTTTCGAGCTGTGCGTGTTCTCAGCCGATACGTTGCCCGAGTTGATCACTTCGGTCGAGCGACTTTCCGCCGGGCTAGCGCGCAACCCGGGCTGGCGGCTCGACGAAATCGCGGCCGCGCTTGCGGCGGCCGATGCCGACCGCGAGATGCGGCTGGCACTCGTCGTGAAGAGCCGCGATGCCTTGCCCAAGGCCTTGGCCGGCGCACTCGGCAAGCTGCGCGAGAGCAGGGCAACGAGTTGGTCCACACGCGGTGGCGCGTGTTTCGGCAGCGAGCGCCTGTCCGGCAAGCTGGCCTTCATTTTCCCCGGCGAGGGTTCGCAGTACCTGGGCATGTTCGCCGACCTGGCGATGTGTTTCGACGAAGTTCAGCACTGGCTCGACTTCTGGCGCGGCCTTTATGCGGACGAGCCGGGCGATACGCGCACCGACATCGCCTTCCCGCCCGCCAGCGAGCTGACGCCCGAACGCCGCAAGCTGCTCGAAGCGCGGCTGCACGATATGGATGTCGGTTCCGAGGCTGTGATGGTCGGTGGGCAAGCCATGTTTGCATTGCTCGAATCGCTGGGTGTGAAGCCCGATGTGATGCTCGGCCACAGCTCGGGCGAGTCGTCGGCGCTGGCGGCCTCCGAGGCGCTGCCGCTGCACGATGCAGCGCGGCTTGCCGATTTCATCCGCCAGCTGAACGCCATCTACCAGCGCGTTCTGGCCGAGGGCAAGATCCCCACCGGCGCGCTGTTGGCAGTCGGTGCCTTGCCCGCCGACATGGTGCACGAGCAGATGGCGGCGCTGGCGGCCAGCCATGCACCGAACGCACCCGAAGGCACCATTGCGATCGCGATGGACAACTGCGCGAACCAGCTGGTGCTGTACGGCACGCGCACCGCCATCGACGCACTGCAGGCGCGCCTGATCACGATTGGCGGCATCTGCATGCCATTGCCCTTCGATCGCGGCTATCACACGTCGGCGTTCGACGCAGCGAGCGCAGCCTTCCTGGCGTACTACAAGACCATCAAGCTCGGCGTGCCGAAGGTGCCGCTGTACTCGTGTGCCTCGGCTCAGCGTTTTCCCGACTCCCCGGCGGCGGTACGTAAGCTCGCGGCGGCGCAGTGGTCGGCGACGGTGCGATTCCGCGAGACCGTGCTGAAGATGGTGGACGACGGCGTGAGCTGTTTTGTCGAGGTCGGTCCGTCGGGCAACCTGACTGCGTTCGTCGGTGACATCCTCTCCGACCAGCCCCACCTGGCGCTGGCCACCAACCTGCGGCGCAAGCACGGGCTGGAGCAAGTGCTGGCAACGCTGGCGCAGCTCTACGTGCACGGCAAGCCAGTCACCTTGGGCAAGCTGTTCGTGCGGCGCCGCATCGACCTCATCGACTTAAACGGCACTGTTGCGCCACCCAAGGCGGGTGTGCTGCTCGACAACACGATGCCGATGCTGCGGCTGAACGACGCCGATCGCGCATTGCTGCAGGGCTTGGCCGTCGCTTCGATGCCCGACCTGCCGGCAGTCGCTCCCGACGCGCCTGCGTCGAAGGAATCTGCGGCCCTGATCGAGTCGGCGCCTGTCGATCATGCGGATCTTGACGGGAACGCCCGCGCCCAGGTGATGTGCGACTACTTCGACGTGATGCGTGGCTTCCTGGCCCAGCAGCATGAGGTTCTGGCTGGTTGGCAAGCTCGCCCGGGCGATGTCGATCATCCGCAGATCGAGGAAGCGCCACCGCATTCATCCATGCCGTTCCTGGACCGCATCATCGAACATGACGACGTCCACTTGCGTGCGCAAAGCCAGCTCAGTGTGCACAGTGACGCCTTCTTGCGCGACCACGTCCTGTCGGGCCGCGGCTCGGCCACCGACCCCGACTTGATCGGGCTCGCGTGCGTGCCCTTGATGGTCAGCCTCGAAATCATGGCCGAGGCCTGTGCGCTGCTTGCGCGGTCCACACAGGTCTGCACGATTGAGAACGTGCGTGCCTTCGACTGGATCGCGCTCGACGATGGCGAATTGGTGGTTGAGGTCGCCGCTGACCTCGTCGACGCGATCTCCGGCCGTTATAGCGCCACGCTGCGCCAGGGCGGGGCCGTGGCAGTCACCGCCGAGTTCGGATTTGCACCGGACTGGCGCATCCCGGCAAGTGCACCGCTCGGTGCCGTGCAGCCCGCGCGCTGGAACGGCCAGGAGGTCTATGACATCGGAATGTTCCATGGGCCCACATTCCAGACCCTGCGCCAGATTCAGGGCTGGAACGCCGAAGGAATTGACGCCGAACTCAGCGCCTGCAACCTCGATGGGTTCTTCGAGCGCGGCTCGCGGCCGCCACTGGTGCTGAACCCGGTGCTTCTCGACGCCATGGGCCAGCTTGCCGCATGCTGGATCGCCGAACACGTCGGCACCGATTTCAACTGCTTCCCTTCCACGATTGCGCGCGTCGAGCTGTTCGAGCCTCGCCCGGCTGCGCAGCCTGGCATCGTGCTTCGTGGGCGCCAGCATGCACTCGACCCGGCGCAAGCTGGCGACATCACCTCAGCCCGAGCCTGGGCCTTCGAGTGCGTTGACGCGGCCGGCCAGCCGTTGGTTCGCGTGGATCAACTCGTCAACGTCTTCTTCAAGGTGCCGAACCGCTTCTACCAGGCGCGGCGCGACCCGCTGCTGGGCTGGCTGGGCGCACCCTTGACTGGCCCCGATGGTGTGCTGCTGTGGCAGTTGGAAAACCTATCGGAAGAATTTTGTGCCCAGTCGAACGGCATCTTCCTGCGCATGCTGGCACATGCCACATTGAGCTTCGCCGAGCGTGAGGAATGGCGCAGTCTGGGCCGCAACACGCGCCAACGGCGGCAGTGGTTGCTCGGCCGCGTGTGCCTGAAGGAAGCCGTCCGGTACGCGATTCATACGCAGGGCGGTGAGTTGCTTTACCCGTCCGAGGTTGACGTCCTGCATGACGAACAGGGCGCGCCGTTGGTCGACGGCTGGTGGACCGCCGGAATGCAGAACATTCCCCAGGTTTCTCTTTCACACAACCATGAAACCAACATCGCCGCGCTGTCGTTCAATGACACGGCCATCGGTGTCGATGTCGAGACGATCGGCCGGGTTCAGCGGCCCGAGTTGCTGGAGTCCGCGTTGACCGGGCCCGAGAAAGAGTGGCTGGCCGGCCGTGCGGTGTCCGAGCATGGAGATGCACTCTTGCGGCTGTGGTGTGCCAAGGAAGCGGCTTCAAAATTGCTCGGCACGGGTCTGCAAGGACAACCGGAAGCCTTCGAGGTTGTTTTCGAGTCCGGCAGCGCAGACCATGCCTGGGTTCAAAGCGCAGCGGTTCGGGTATCGGTGCATGTTCAGCGGCTGGGAAACTCGGTGATCGCGGTCGCCGATACCGCTTCAAAAATAACGAAAGTTCATTGATGAGTAGCTTGTTAAGGGAGTCTGCCGAAGCCACGGTCATCGTGGTCATCGAGGATCTTGTTCAGGACTGGGGCCTGGAATTTGAAGGCGGAGTCGGGGCGTCGACTCAACTCGTCGCTGATCTCGAATTTGCCTCGGTCGACATCATCCAGTTGTGCGTGGCGCTGGAGCAGTGCTACGAACGGAAGTTGGGTTTTCAGAACCTGTTGATGCGTGACGGAAGTTACGTGGCGAACCTGTCTGTCGACCATTTCGCAAAATTCATCGAGTCCCGCCTCCAGAATCAAGAAGGAGTTTCCCAATGACTGTTCGTACCCTCTTCATCGGCATGGACGGCGCCACGTTCACCGTCCTCGACGACCTCACGTCAGCCCTCAATGGCACGCCCGTGATGCCTTTTCTTGCCGAGATATTCGCGAATGGCAGTCGCTCGAAGCTGCGCTCGACGCCGAACCCGCTGACGCCTCCAGCATGGGTGTCCTTGATGACCGGCCGTGGGCCGGGGCACCATGGTGTGTTCGACTTCATCCGCGCCGAAGAGCGCGGCGAAGACGTCTTCTTCACGCTTTATGACTCTCGCGACTGCCGCGTCGAGACCATCTGGTCGGTGGCCAGCCGGCAGGGCAAGAAGGTCGCAGCCCTGAACTTCCCGTTCACGGCACCGCCGCCCAAAGACTTGAACGGCTTCATGGTGCCGGGCTTCGTGCCCTGGCGCCACCTGCGCCGCAACTCCACGCCACCCGACCTGTATGACCGCCTCAAGACCATCCCTGACTTCAACGCCCAGGAATTGGCCTGGGACTTCGAACAGGAGAAGCAAGCCCTCGACAACCTGACAGAAAACGACCGTGAGAACTGGGTGCGCTATCACCTGCCGCGCGAGAAACAGTGGTTCCGTATCGCAGACTTCCTGCTGCGCGAGGAATCGCCCGACCTGATGGCGGTGATGTTCGATGGTGTCGACAAGTTGCAGCACCAGGCCTGGTTGTACGTCGACCCGGCCCAGCAGGCCGGCGAACTGAGCGACTACCACAAGCGCATGCGCGTGTTGTGCCTCGACTACTTTCGCCAGCTCGACGGCTTCATCGAAAGCCTGGTGAAATCTGCTGGCCCCGAGGTGCAGGTGTTCATGGCTTCTGACCACGGTTTCACCGCCACCAACGAAGTCGTGCGCATCAACGCCTACCTCGGGCAGAAGGGCTGGCTGCACTGGAAGGAAGTGCCCGACACCGACGAGGGTCGGCGCCGCGAAGAGAGCATGTTCGCCTTCCTCGACTGGAGCAAGACGGTGGCGTATTGCCGCACACCATCGAGCAACGGCATCAACATCCGAGTGGCACACGAACCCGGTCAGACCGGCGTGCGCCCGGAAGACTATGAAGCCACCCGCAATCACCTGATCCGCGATCTCGAGGAACTGAAAGACGAAGCCACGGGCGAACGCATCATCACCGAAATTCACAAGCGTGAGGACGTCTTCGCGGGCGCGGCCATGGCCGATGCCCCCGACCTTCTGATGGTGCTGCGCGACTTCGGTTTCGTGTCGATCAAGAACAAGCTGCCAGTGATCGAACCGCGGCCCGAGATTGCCGGCACCCACCACCCTGACGGCGTGTTCCTCGCCTACGGGCCAGGTATTTCGAAGGGGAAGTCGCTGGGCCGGCGCAAGATCATGGACGTCGGGGCCACGCTGCTTTACAGCCTGGGCTTGCCGGTGCCGTCGGACTTTGAGGGCGTGGTTCCCGAAGGCATGTTCACGGCAGAGCATAAGGCTGTGCACCCGATCATCATCGGTGCTCCCACGACCGGCGCGGCGGGTGACGACGGCTCTGCGGCGATGGCCGACGACGAGAAAAAACAGATCATGGCCCAGCTCCAGATGCTGGGCTACATGGAGTAACGCCATGCCAGTCGCCCACGTGAATGGGGTTCGCCTCAACTACCTGCAGGTCGAGGAACCGGGCACCGCCCCGCTCGAAGACCTGGTGATGGTGCATGGGCTGGCCACCAACATGGCCTTCTGGTACCTGCCTTACGCGCCGGCGTTTGCGAAGCGTTTCCGCGTGACGCTGTTTGACCTGCGCGGGCTGGGCCGCTCGGAAATGACGCTGGACGGGTATAGGCCGCAAAACCTGGCGCTTGACCTTGCTGGACTGATGGATCATCTGGGCATTGCGCGCGCGCACTTCGTCGCGCATAGTTTCGGCGGCGTGGTCGCCTTGAATCTCGCGTGCCTCGACGCATCGCGAGTCCAGAGTCTCGTTCTGGCAGATACGCACATCTCGGCGGTGCGGCGTCATCGCGTCACCCGCGACTGGAGCAACCGTGCACATGTACA
>CANJKD010000039.1 GCA_947474415.1 Burkholderiales bacterium
CCCATTCGGTGTACAGCGGGTTCAGCGCGTTGACGATCACGGTGGCGCCTTGCGCGGCGGCGCTGAGGGCGGCCAAGTCGGTGGCGTCGCAGCGTACCGGCCGCACGCGCTGGTGGCCGGCGAGTGCGGCCGGCAGCGGCTTGCGCGCTTGCGCCAGCACGTTCCAGCCCGCGTCGGCGAAGGCGGATGCAAGCACCTGGCCGATGCGGCCGGCGGCGCCGAGGATCAGAACGGTGGAAGGCATGGGCAGCTCCTGTGAATCACGACGGCACCATTGTTTGGCGTGCCGCTGCGATGCACAATCCACAAGACTGAATAGCCGTCATCCATCAATGAATATCAGGACTGCGATGGCGGCGCCCCGCGCCGAGCCCGATTGGGCGCTGTTGCGCGCCTTTCTCGAAGTCGCGCACTGCGGCTCGCTGAGCCGTGCCGCCATTGCGCTCGGCAGCAGCCAGCCGACGCTGAGCCGGCAGATCGCACAACTCGAAGCGCACCTGGGCAGCGCGCTGTTCGAGCGCACGACGCGCGGCGTGCGCCTGACCGAAGCGGGTGCGGCACTGCGCGTGCCGGCCGAGCGGATGCGCGAGCAGGCGCAACAGTTCGCGCTGGTGGCGGCCGGACGCGAGCAGGCGCTGGCCGGCACGGTGCGCATCACAGCGAGCGAAGTCATGAGCGCCTACGTGCTGCCGCCGCTGCTGCGCACGCTGCGCACCGCGCACCCCGAGATCCAGATCGAGCTGGTGGCGAGCAACACGGTGGAAAACCTGCTGGAGCGTGAAGCCGACATCGCGCTGCGCATGGTTCGCCCGTCGCAGAGCGCGCTGGTGGCGCGCCGGCTCGCCGACCAGCCGCTCGGGCTGTACATGCATCGCGACCTGTTGCTGTCGCATGGCAAGCCCAGCGTTGCCAACATGCTCCAGATGCCCTGGGTGGGCTATGACCGGTCGGACCAGTTGCTGCGCGGCTTTCGCGACGCCGGCTTCCCGGCCCGCAAGGACCTGTTCGGGTTCCGCTGCGACAACCACCTGGTCGCGTGGCAGGCGGTGCTGGCGGGCCTGGGCATCGGCGTGGTCACGCAGCGGGTTGCCGCGCTGTTCCCGCAGGTGCTGCGGGTGCTGCCCAAGGTGGCGATCGCACCGCTGCCGTTGTGGCTCACGGCGCACCGCGAATTGCGCGGCACGCCACGCCTCAAGCTCGTGTTCGATGCCCTGGCGCAGGCCTTGGCGTAGGCGGCGCCCGGGTCGGCTTCGGGGGCTCCGAGCGGTGCCTTGTCAAGGCTTGGGCGCGACCTGCCCGTCGTGCTTCTGGGTCTTGATGTTCTGGCGGGTCTTGTCTTGCATGCGGTGTATTTGCTGGCGCTCATGCCTCGTCACCTTGCCGTCCGCCTTGGCCTTGGCTTCGGTCTTGTTGATCGTGGCCTGCTGCTTTTCGAGCCGGTTTGTTTCCTTGGCAGTGAGTTGGCCCGAAGTGGCGCCCTGCGCGATGCGCGCCTGCTGCTTGGCTTCGCGCTGATCGACTCCCGGGGTGGCCGGTGCCGACGCGGCTTGCGCGAAGGCGCCGATCGATGTGATCGACAGGGTGATGGCGACAGCGGATGTCTTGAGGTTCAACATGGTCGGGGTCCTTCGGATGGTGGTTCAGGGTCGGTTGTCCGGGGCCTGCGCAGCCCGCTTCTTCAACGACAGGCGCCGCCGCTGCGACGACCCGGCAGGGGTAAAGAAGGGTGAACCGATGCAAGTGAAAGCCGACTCCTACAATCCTGCAGTCACTCGAACAGGACGTTCACCATGATCTCCCGCGAACCCACGATCGAACGCCTGGCCGTGGCGCGCGCGTTGCTGCTTGAACCCTTCGGCCTGACCGACGCCTCGCTTTCGAGGGCGCTTGCCGCCATCGCCACGCACCGCATCGACGACGCCGACCTCTACTTCCAGTACACGCGCAGCGAAGGCTGGAGCCTCGAAGAAGGCATCGTCAAGAGCGGCAGCTTCGGTATCGACCAGGGCGTGGGCGTGCGCGCGGTGGCGGGCGAGAAGACGGCCTTCGCCTATTCCGACGACATATCCGAAGCCGCGCTGATGGACGCCGCGATGACGGTGCGCACGATTGGCGCCGCCGGTGAAAGCCGCCGGGTCAAGGTTGGCCCGAAGCACAAGGTGGCTGGCAGCCGCGTGCTGTACGCGCCGATGGATCCGATCGCCACGCTCGACAGCACGCAGAAGGTGGCGCTGCTCGAAAAGGTCGAGAAGCTGGCCCGGTCAAAGGACCCGCGTGTGAAGCAGGTCATGGCCGGCCTGGCCGGCGAATACGACGTGGTGATGGTGGCGCGCGCTGACGGCACGCTGGCCGCCGATGTGCGGCCGCTGGTGCGCCTGTCTGTCACGGTGATCGCCGAGCAGACGATCAACGGCGAAGTGCGCCGTGAGGTCGGTTCCGGCGGCGGTGGTGGGCGCTTCGGCTTCGGCTACTTCGAGGACGACGTGATCGAAAGCTATGTGCAGGCGGCCGTGAACGCGGCTCTGACGAACCTTGAATCGCGCCCCGCGAAGGCCGGCGAAATGAGCGTCGTGCTTGGGCCAGGGTGGCCCGGCGTGCTACTGCACGAGGCCATCGGCCACGGCCTCGAAGGTGACTTCAACCGCAAGGGTTCGAGTGCGTTCAGCGGCAAGATCGGCCAGCGCGTGGCGGCCAAGGGCGTGACCGTGCTCGACGACGGCACGCTGCCCGACCGGCGCGGCTCGCTCAACGTCGACGATGAAGGCAACCCGTCGCAGCGCAACGTGCTGATCGAAGACGGCATCCTGAAGGGCTACATCCAGGACTCGATGAACGCGCGTCTGATGGGCGTGGCTCCCACCGGCAACGGCCGGCGCGAAAGCTATGCGGCGGTGCCGATGCCGCGCATGACGAACACCTACATGCTGGGTGGCGACAAGACGAAGGAAGAGATCGTCGCCGGCCTCAAGCGCGGGCTTTACGCCACCAACTTCGGTGGTGGCCAGGTCGACATCACGAGCGGCAAGTTCGTCTTCTCGGCGAGCGAGGCGTTCTGGGTCGAGAACGGCAAGATCCAGTACCCGGTGAAGGGCGCCACCATCATCGGCAACGGGCCCGATGCGCTGACCCGCGTCAGCATGATCGGCAACGACATGGCGCTCGACACCGGCGTCGGCGTGTGCGGCAAGGAAGGCCAGAGCGTACCGGTCGGCGTCGGCCAACCGACGCTGCGAATCGACCGATTGACGGTGGGTGGCACGGCCTGAGCGCGTGCTACAGTCGGATTATGTTTCATCGCTCCACTTTTGCGTCTTTTTGGTTCTGGCACCGTTCGGCGGCCGGAGAGACCAACGCACTTCCCAAGTAAGCGCAACGAATCTCCAGAAACCGCCGGGCCTCCCCCGGCGGTTTTTTTTGCCCGCGCCTTCTTCGAACCCCGGCCAAAACGCAAGCAGCCAAACCCCAAGGAGTCGAGACCAACATGACGAACAAATCGAACCCATCCAGCGAGGGCTGGTATGCGCACACCGAACGCACCAGCCAGACCGATGACCAGAGGATCAAGGCCGTGATGCCGCTGCCGCCGCCCGAGCACTTGATCCGCTTCTTCCCGATCGCCGGCACGCCGGTCGAGAAGCTGATCGGCAACACCCGCGCCGCCATCCGCCACATCATGAGCGGCAAGGACGACCGGCTGCTGGTGATCATGGGGCCGTGTTCGATCCATGACCCGGTGGCCGCCGTCGAATATGCGCGCAAGCTGATGGTGATGCGCGACAAGTACGCTGGCACGCTGGAGATCGTGATGCGCGTTTACTTCGAGAAGCCACGCACCACCGTTGGCTGGAAGGGCCTGATCAACGACCCCTACCTCGACGAGACCTACCGCATCGACGAAGGCCTGCGCATCGGGCGCCAACTGCTGCTGGAGATCAACCGTCTGGGCATGCCCGCCGGCAGCGAGTTCCTCGACGTGATCTCGCCGCAATACTTGGGCGACCTGATCTCGTGGGGCGCCATCGGCGCACGCACCACCGAGAGCCAGGTGCACCGCGAACTGGCCTCGGGCCTGAGCGCGCCGATCGGGTTCAAGAACGGCACCGATGGCAACATCCGCATCGCGATCGACGCGATCCAGGCGGCGGCCCGGCCCCACCATTTCCTGTCGGTGCACAAGAATGGCCAGGTCGCTATCGTCGAGACACGCGGCAACAAGGACTGCCATGTGATCCTGCGCGGCGGCAAGGCGCCGAACTACGACGCGGCGCATGTGGCGGCGGCCTGCAAGGAGATCGAGGCGGCCAAGCTCGACTGCGCGCTGATGGTCGACTGCAGCCACGCCAACAGCAGCAAGCAGCACGAGAAGCAGGTCGAGGTGGCGCGCGACGTGGCCGCGCAGCTGAAGGCCGGCAGCCGCTGCATCTTCGGCGTGATGGTGGAAAGCCACCTGCAGGCCGGTGCACAGAAGTTCAGCGCCGGCAAGGACGACCCGGCCAAGCTCGAGTACGGCAAGAGCATCACCGATGCGTGCATCGGGTGGGAGCATTCGCTGGAGGTGCTAGAGGTGCTGAGCGGGGCAGTGACGGCGCGGCGGGGCTGAGGACTGCCCCCGAGCTGAAGGGCTATCGCCGCTGGCTAACAAGGTGCCACTCGCTAGCGCGAAGGCGGGACGCACCGTGCAGAGCCCTCGGTTCACTGGCCCTCGCGCGCCAGCTTTTCGCTCTTCCAATAGACGTCGTCGCCGCCCAGCCCGTCGAGGTTGGCACGGTTGAGCACGCGGGCCAGTACGAACAGCAGATCGCTCAGGCGGTTCAGGTAGTGGCGCGGCTCGGCGCGCACGCTGTCTACCGCCGTCAACGCGACCACGGCACGTTCGGCACGGCGCGCAATCGTGCGGCCCACATGCGCGAGCGCAGCGCTGCGCGTGCCTGCGGGCAGGATGAATTCCTTCAGGCGCGGCAAGGTGGCGTTGTGGTGCGCCAGCGCTTCGTCGAGGCGCAGCACGGCCTCGGCCTTCAAGAGCTCATAGCCGGGGATCGACAGCTCGCCGCCGAGGTTGAACAGCTCGTGCTGGATCACGACCAGCAGCTGGCGCACGTCATCGGGCAGCGGTTCGGCGAGCAGCACGCCGAGTTGCGAATTCAGTTCGTCCACATCGCCCATGGCCTGCACGCGCAGGTGGTCCTTGGGCACACGGGTGCCGTCGCCAAGGCCGGTGGTTCCATCGTCGCCGGTGCGGGTCGCGATTTGAGTCAGTCGATTTGCCATGGCCGCAATGCTAGAGCATTGGCACAATCGGCTTCAGGCCGCCACCGGGTGGCCGCGGAGACCCCTCATGAACGCACCCTTGCCCGCCCACCTGCTGCCCTTGCTCGCGCCGCGCCCGATGCCTGCGGAGATGCTGGCCACGCTGCAGGCGCACTTCGGCGCGCGCTGCTCCACTGCGATGGCGGTGCGCGAGCAGCACGGCCGTGACGAGTCGCCGATCGACGCGCCGCCGCCCGAAGCCGTGGTGTATTGCGAGAGCACCGAAGACGTGGCGGCGGTGGTGCGGCTGGCCGACCAGTACGCGGTGCCTGTGATCCCCTTCGGCACCGGCTCGTCGCTCGAAGGGCACTTGCTCGCGGTGCAGGGCGGGGTCAGCATCGACCTGTCACGCATGAGCAGGATCATCGCGGTGCAGCCCGAAGACCTCACCGTCACCGTGCAGGCAGGCGTCACGCGCATGCAGCTGAACAACGAGATCCGCCACACCGGCCTGTTCTTTCCGATCGACCCCGGTGCCGACGCGAGCCTGGGCGGCATGAGCGCCACCCGCGCCAGCGGCACGAATGCGGTGCGTTACGGCACGATGCGCGAGAACGTGCTGGGCCTGACGGTGGTCACGGCCAGTGGTGAGGTCATCCGCACCGGCACACGGGCGCGCAAGTCATCCGCCGGCTATGACCTGACGCGGCTGATGGTTGGCAGTGAAGGCACGCTGGGCGTGATGACCGAGGTCACGCTGCGCCTGTACCCGCTGCCCGAAGCGATCTCTGCTGCCACCTGCACTTTTCCGAGCATCGATGCCGCAGTGCGCACCACGATCCAGATCATCCAGATGGGCATTCCGATTGCCCGCTGCGAGTTGCTTGACGCGCACGCGGTGCGGGCCGTGAACCGGCACGACAAGCTCACGCTCACCGAGGCGCCGATGCTGCTGATGGAGTTCCACGGCAGCGCCGCCAGCGTGAAAGAGCAGGCCGCGACGGTGCAAGACATTGCCAGCGAGTACGGCGGCTCCGGCTTCCAGTGGGCGACCACGCCCGAAGAGCGCACCAGGCTCTGGACCGCCCGCCACCACGCCTACTTCGCCGGTGCGCAGATGAAGCCCGGCTGCCGCACCGTGACCACCGACACCTGCGTGCCGATTTCGCAGCTGGCCGAGTGCGTGACGGCGGCTTCCGAGGCGGCCACGGCGGCCAGCATGGCGCACTACATCGTGGGGCATGTGGGTGACGGCAACTTCCACATCGCCTACCTCGTCGACCCGACGATTCCGGCCGAACGCGAACTCGCCGAGCGGCTGAATCAGGAACTGGTGCAGCGAGCCATCGATGTGCAGGGCACCTGCAGCGGTGAGCACGGCATCGGGCTGCACAAAATGGGATTCCTGGTCAATGAAGCGGGTACAGGCGCGATCGACATGATGCGCACGTTGAAGCGCGCGCTTGACCCGAAGAACATCATGAACCCGGGGAAGATATTCGTGCTCTGACGCGCCGTTCCGGGGCGCCTGTGGCGCAGCGTCAGTGATTCGGCGCGGGCACGCGCAGTTGCTGCAGCACGGCGCCCGAGGCATCGACGCTGTCGACTTGCACGCCGAAGCCCCACAACCGCGCTACGTGCTTGAGCACCTCTTGGGTGTTGTCATGCAATGGCCGGTTATTGTGGCGCGTGTGGCGCAGCGTGAGTGATCGGTCGCCGCGCAGGTTGACGTTCCAGACCTGGATGTCGGGCTCGCGCGAGCTGAGGTCGTACTGTCGTGCCAGCGCCTCGCGCAAGCGCTTGAAACCGGACGGATCGTGGATGGCCGAGACGGCGAGATTTTCGGCCTTTTCGTCGTCGATGATCGCGAACAGCCGCAGGTCGCGCATCAGCTTCGGCGACAGGTACTGGCCGACGAAGCTCTCGTCCTTGAAGTTGCGCATCGCATGGTCGAGTGTGGGCAGCCAGGGCTGGCCGGCGATGTTCGGGAACCATTCGCGGTCTTCGTCGGTCGGGTGCTCGCAGATGCGCTTGATGTCGGTGTACATCGCAAAGCCGAGTGCATACGGGTTGATGCCGCTGTAGGCGCGGTGCCCGACCGGAGGCTGGTACACCACGTTGGTGTGCGACTTGAGCCACTCGATCATCACGCCGTCGGTCAGGTAGCCGTCGTCGTACATGGTGTTCAGCAGGTGGTGGTGCCAGAAAGTGGCCCAGCCTTCGTTCATCACCTGCGTCTGGCGCTGCGGGTAGAAGTACTGCGCGATCTTGCGCACGATGCGCACGATCTCGCGCTGCCAGGGTTCCAGCAGTGGCGCATTCTTCTCGATGAAGTACAGGATGTTCTCCTGCAGCTCGGCGGGGAAGCGCTTTGCATCCGCCACGTCTTCGGCACGTTCCGGCTTTTTCGGCAGCGTGCGCCAGATGTCGTTGACTTGCGATTGCGCGTGTTCGAGCCGGTCTTTGCGGCGCGCCAATTCCTCGGCGAACGACAGCTTGCTCGGCCGGCGGTAGCGGTCGACGCCGTAGTTCTGCAAAACGTGGCAGCTGTCGAGCAGCACCTCGACCGGGCCCAGGCCGTAGCGCTCTTCGCACTCGGCGATGTAGTTCCGCGAGTAGACCAGGTAATCGATGATCGACGACGCATCGGTCCAGAGCTTGAAGAGGTAGTTGCCCTTGAAGAAGCTGTTGTGGCCATAGGCCGCATGGGCGATCACCAGCGCCTGCATGGCGGTGGTGTTCTCTTCCATCAGGTAGCTGATGCAGGGGTCAGAGTTGATGACGATCTCGTAGGCCAGGCCCATCTGGCCGCGCTTGTAGTTCTTCTCGTTCGAGATGAACTCCTTGCCGTAGCTCCAGTGCCGGTAGTTCACCGGCATGCCCACCGATGCATAGGCGTCCATCATCTGCTCGGCGGTGATGATTTCGAGCTGGTTCGGGTAGGTGTCGAGGCCGAAGCGCTGTGCAGTGGTGCGAATCACCTCGTGGTATTGCTCGACCAGTTCGAACGACCAGTCGCTCGGATCGGGCAGAGGCGTCGCCGACCGCGGGCCGGCCGGCCGCGGTGCCATCAGCGGGTGCAGTTCGGCCTTGCGTCGATCCGCCGTGAAGGGCGGCCAAGGACCGACAACCAATCGACGTTCACCCGGAAAGCCCGTCATGACGACCACTCCCCGCCGACCGTGTACGGTGTGCGACCCTCCGCGAGGTTGGGGCCTTGCTTGGGGCGGCCCGGCGCGGCGGCCCATGAAGAATGAGTGGATCTCATGACGACGCTCCTTCCTTCTTGAACAGCTCGCGAAATACCGGGTAGATCTGCGAGGCTTGCGTGACCTTGCGCATCGCGAATGCCGGGTGGCTTTCTTGCAGGCGGGCGTATTCCTCCCACAGGTTCTGCTCTTCCTCGGCCACCTGCACGTAGGCGAAGTAGCGGCACACCGGCAAGATCTTCTCAGTCAGCCATTCGCGGCAGCGGCCGCTGTCGTGGTGCCAGTTGTCGCCGTCGCTGGCCTGTGCGCCATAGATGTTCCACTCGGTCGGCGAGTAACGCGCCTTGATGATCTCGTCCATCAGCACGAGCGCGCTCGACACCACCGTGCCGCCCGTCTCGCGGGCGTGGAAGAAGTTCTCTTCGTCCACCTCTTGCGCCTGCGTGTGATGGCGGATGAAGACGAGATCGATATTGTCGTAGTGGCGGGTCAGGAACAGGTACAGCAGGATGAAGAAGCGTTTCGACAGCTCCTTGCGCGCCTCGTCCATAGAGCCCGATACGTCCATCAGGCAGAACATCACCGCCTTGGTTGTGGGCATGGGCACCTTCACGCGGCTGCGAAAACGCAGGTCGATCGGGTCGAGGTAGGGGATGCGCGACAGGCGATTGTTCAGTGCCTCGATGCGCGTCAGGAGTTCTTCCCGGCGGGCTTCGCGCAACAGATCGCTCGGCTGTGCCAGCAGCAGTGCCAGCTCTTCTTCGAGCTCGCGCAACTCACCGCGCGAGCCGGCGCCGATTGCCAGGCGCCGGCCGATCGCGCCGCGCATCGAGCGCACGACGCTGAGGTTGCTGGGTGTGCCGTCGTTGACGAAGCCGGCGCGGTGGCTCTTCCATTCGGGTGTCTCGGCGAGTTGCGTCTGCGTCATGCGCGGCAACGCCAGGTCGTCGAAGAAGATCTGCATGAACTCCTCTTTGCTGAGGTGGAAGACGAAGTCGTCTTCACCTTCGCCGGAATCGCCCGCCTCACCCTTGCCACTGCCCTTGCCGCCGCCGCCCTTGGGCCGCTCGATCTGGTCGCCGGTCACGTACTCCTTGTTGCCGGGGTGCACCACTTCACGCGTGCCACCGGGGCCGTGGCCGAACACCGGCTCGCTGATGTCTTTCTTCGGAATGTGTATGTCTTCGCCGCGTTCCATGTCGCGGATGCCCCGGCCATCGACCGCA
>CANJKD010000040.1 GCA_947474415.1 Burkholderiales bacterium
GTACGAGAAGAACTCCAGCACCTCGATCTTGCCTGGCGTCTGCGCCGGAACTGCCGGTTCGATGCGGGTGAACTGCGTGCCCTCGGCGGGCGTTGCACCCTGGGCCGAAGCGCGCTGGGTGAGTGACAGGGCAGCGGCACCGAGGCCGATAACGAGGGCTTGGGCGGAAAAATCGCGACGGTTCACGTTCTGGTTCCTTGTGGGATCGATGGCTGACTGAGTGCGGGAGCGTGCGGAAAGTTCACTTGCTGTCCTTCAACCCGGCGATGCGGTTGAACACCGGTTTGCCGGCGGTGTGGTCGATCCGGTCGGCCACGAAATAGCCGTGGCGCTCGAACTGGAACTTGTCGTCGGGCTGCGCATTCGCCAGCGACGGCTCGACGAAGCCCGCCGTCACCTTTTTGCTGTTCGGGTTCAGGCTCGCCAGGAAGTCTTTGCCGCCGGCATCGGGTTGCGCTTCGGTGAACAGGCGATCAAAGAGGCGCAGTTCGGCCGGCAACGCATCGTGCACGCCGACCCAGGTGATCGTGCCCTTGACTTTCACCGCATCGGCGCCCGGCGTGCCGCTCTTGGTGTCGGGGACGACCGTGGCGAGCACGGCGCTGATGTTGCCATCGGCATCCTTCTCGCAGCCGGTGCATTCGATCACCATGCCGTACTTCAAGCGAACTCTGTTGCCGGGAAACAGGCGGAAGAAGCCTTTGGCCGGCACCTCGGCGAAGTCGTCGCGTTCGATCCAGGCTTGCTTGCCAAGGCTGAATGCGCGCGCGCCGAGTTCGGGCCGCTGCGGGTGCGCCGGTGCGTGGCAGGGCTCGGTGAAGTCGGCACTGCCGAACAGTTCGGCCCAGTTCGTCAGCTTCAGCTTGACCGGGTTGATCACCGCCATCGCGCGCGGCGCCTTGCCTTCCAGGTCATCGCGCAGCGCGATGTCGAGGCTGGCGTAGTCGGTCCAGCCGCCGGCCTTGCTGGTGCCGGCACGTTCGCACAGCAGGCGGACGGCTTCGGGCGTGTAGCCGCGCCGCCGCAGCCCGACCAGCGTGGGCATGCGCGGGTCGTCCCAGCCGTCGACGATTCTCTCGTCGACGAGTTGCCGCAGCTTGCGCTTGCTGGTGATCACGTAGGTCACGTTGAGCCGTGCGAACTCGTATTGGTGCGGGCGTGGTTGCGCCAGCAGGCCGAGCGTGCAGAGCGTGTCGAGCAGCCAGTCGTACCAGGGCCGCTGGTCTTCGAATTCGAGCGTGCAGATGCTGTGCGTGATGCCTTCGAGCGCGTCTTCGATCGGGTGCGCGAAGGCGTACATCGGGTAGATGCACCAGGTGTTGCCGGTGTTGTGGTGCTCGGCGTGCTTGATGCGGTACAGGGCCGGGTCGCGCAGATTGATGTTCGGGCTGGCCATGTCGAGCTTCGCACGCAGCACGGCGGCCCCGTCGGGCAGTTCGCCGCCGCGCATGGCGCGAAAGCGCGCGAGGTTCTCAGCACAGGTGCGGCTGCGAAACGGGCTGTCGGTGCCAGCATGGCTGAAGTCGCCGCGGTGCGCGCGCATCTGCTCAGGCGTCTGCTCGTCCACGTAGGCGTGGCCGGCTTCGATCAGCGCCTCGGCCGCGCGGTACATGAAGTCGAAATAGTGGCTGGCGTGGTAGAGGTGGCTCGTCGTGCCGCCGTCCCCGCCGTTCACTTGGCTTTGCCAATCGAAGCCCAGCCAGCGCACCGCGTCGAGGATGGCCTCGACGTATTCCTGCTCCTCTTTCTCCGGGTTGGTATCGTCGAAGCGTAAATGGCACACCCCGCCGTATTCGGCCGCGAGGCCGAAGTTCAGCGTGATGCTCTTGGCATGGCCGATGTGCAGGTAACCGTTTGGCTCGGGCGGGAAGCGGGTGCGGATCTTCGCCACATCGAGCGGGCCGGCCGCGTGGTGGGCGGCGTCGCCCGGCGTGCCGGCGAAGTGGCGCTGCGCGTAGGTGCCGTCGGCCAGGTCGCGTTCGACGATCTGGCGCAGGAAGTTGCTGCTGGGTCTGGCGTCGGCTTCGTGGGCGGTGGGGGAGGTCATGGGCGCGTTTCTGCGGCGGGCGCAAGCCCGGAGGTGCGGCCGATTCTATCGGCGCACCTTCAGCGTCAAGCATGTACGGGCGGCCCGGCAAGCCGCGTTTCGGGCTGCGGCTCCGGGCGCAGCAACTTCTCTTTACGTTCGCGTGCCGGCCGGTCGTCAACGACAGGCCCTGGTCGCCGCGTTGGAGGGTCACGCAGGCTGCATTCGCGGTCTGACGAAGGAGTCTCGAATGAACCAGGTCTTTTCTGCCGTGCTCGTTTCCACCGCCACGTTGTGCGCCGGTTTGTGCGCCGGACCGGCCCAGGCCGCCAATGTGTCGTGGTCGGTTGGCATCAACGCACCGGGCATCGGCACGGTGATTTCAAATGTGCCCGCCTACCCGGTGCAGGTCTACCTGCCAGCGCCTGTATACGCGGCAGTTCCGGTCTATGCGCCAGCGCCGGTCTATGTGCCCGTGCCGGTTTATCAGCCCGTCTATCGCTCCTCGTATGACCCGGTCTATCGCCCGGCATACGCCGCGATGCCCGCGCAGGTGGCCTACCCGCGTTATCGTGCAGAGTATCGGCCGGTGCCGGTGGTGTACTGGCGTGGTCACGACAAGCACCGTTGGGAGCCGCGCTGGGACCACGACAACCAAGACAACCAAGACAACCAAGACAACCAAGACCATTACCGCGATGGCGGCCGGCGCGATTGATTCGCGATGAGCCTGCGGCCTGTATCTGCGCCGCCGATGCAACGAAGAAGGACTCCACCATGTTTGTTCGCTCCCTGTCTGCCATTCTTGGTGCCGCAACGCTCGCTGTCAGCAGCGGCTGCGTCGTGGCCCCGGTTCCTGAAATGCGCCGTGAAGTTCGCGTGGCGCCCGTCGCGGCGCCGGTGCCGGTCTATGCCGAATTCGGCGTCGTGCGCAACATCGAGATCATCCAGATCGCGTCGCGCAACAACGCCGGAGGCGCCCTATTGGGGGCAGTGATCGGCGGCATCATCGGCCACCAGATCGGTGGCGGCATCGGCAACGGCGTGGCCACCGCCGCAGGTGCGGTAGGCGGCGCAGTGGCCGGCAACGCGATCCAGAACCGCAACCGCCGCGACGACGAGGTCTACCGCGTCGAGGTTCGCTTCGACAACGGCACCTCGCGGCAAATCGACTTCCAGCGCATCGACGATCTGCGGGTCGGCCACCGGGTCAAGTTTGAAGGTGGGCAGTTGCACCGACTTTGACCGGGCGCTCGCCAAGCGTTGAGCGGCCCGCGCGCCGAGTGTCTTTCATCGGTTGCGCGCCCTCAGACCCTCACATCGCCTTGAACAGGTGCGCGTAGAGCCGGCTCGCAACCAACGTGTCCTTGTGGCCGCGCAGCGTCAAGTGCACTTTGCCCGATTCGTCTCGCACGGCCGTCGCGATGGCTTCGGCGCGCACCACAGTGCCGCGGTGGACCTGCCAGAAGCGCTGCTCGTCGAGTTGCGGGAGCAGTTCGCGCAGCGAGGTGCGGATCAGGTACTCGCGCTCGATGGTGATCACGCGGACGTACTTGTCGGCGGCCTCGAAATACAGCACCTCGGCGACCGGCACCACGTGGATGGCGGCGCCCACGCTGGCCTGGATCAAGGCGAGCTTCTGTCCTGACGCAG
Organism: Burkholderiales bacterium; assembly: GCA_947474415.1. GTDB lineage: Bacteria > Pseudomonadota > Gammaproteobacteria > Burkholderiales > Burkholderiaceae_C > LMDS01. The sequence continues at coordinate 3,680 of CANJKD010000040.1, forward strand.
AGGACGGGTTCGCTGCCGCACCAATCGGCGCCGCAGACAGGCCGGGCGCCACCAGCAAGCTGCGCAGTTGCGCCAGCGTGGCTTCCAGGGCCGAGGGCAGTGCCGCCGCCGGCTCGCAGCGCTGCCGCAACGCGGCCTGCACGCGAGCGCAGGTCAATGCCAGGCGTTCGGGCTGCACCGGCTTCAGCACATAGTCGACCGCTGCACGCTCGAATGCCTGCAACGCGTACTGGTCGTAGGCGGTCACGAACACGATGAGCGGCAGCGCTGTGTCGGTCGGCCAGTCTTCGGCCAGCGCTTGCGCGGCTTCGAGGCCGGTCATGCCGGGCATGCGAATGTCGAGGAACACCACGTCCGGCAGCAGCAGCAGAGCCTGCTCGACTGCCGCAGCGCCATGGCCGACATTGGCGACGACCCGCAACGCCGGCCACCGCAGGGCCAGTTCGGCCTGAAGGTTGGCGGCGAGCAGCGGTTCGTCTTCGGCGATGAGTGCAGTGGGTGTCATGGGCTGCTGTCTTTGGCGTGGGGCGCAAGGGGGAGGCGAACGATGGCCAGCGTGCCGCCCTCGGCGCCCTCGGCCGCGCGCAGTTCCAGTGACGCCGCCGTGCCGTACAGCGTGGCCAGACGCTCGCGGACCTGCAGCAGGCCGAACCGGGTGCCGTCGCCGTGCGTGTCAGAGAGGCCGGCACCGGTGTCGCGCACCGTGAGCACGAGCTGCGCCCCGTCACGCACCGCGCTCACGTCGATGCGGCCGCCAGCCACCTTGGGCTCCAGGCCGTGCTTGATGCAGTTCTCGACCAGCGGTTGCAGCAGCAGCGGGGGCACCGGCATGGCGCCGAGATCGGCCGGCAAATCGAAGCGGTGCGCCAACCGGCTGCCCATGCGCACCTGCATCAGTGCGAGGTAATCGGCCAGCCGCGCGAACTCGGCCGACAGCGGGTGCAACGCGGCGCGCGAGCCGCTCAGCGTGGCGCGCAGGAAAGCGATCAGCTGGTCGAGCATGGCCTGCGCACGCGGCGGGTCGATGCCGATCAGCACGCGCAGGTTGGCCAGCGTGTTGAACAGCATGTGCGGTTCGAGCTGCGATTCGAGCAGCTTGAGCTGGTGCTCGGCAGCCTGGCGCTGCGCGGTGAGCATGGCGGCCTGCTGTGCGGCGATCACTTCGCGCGAGTAGAACCAGTAGGTGATCACCACGCCGGGCACCAGCGAGAGCGTCAGCATCGAAAGCGCCTGGCTCAGGCTGCCGCGAAGATAGCCGGGTGAGCGGTGGCCGGTGATCCAGCCGGCGATCTCGTTGCCCGCACTGAAGCCGACGACCGTGCCGACCACGATGATCGGCAGCATCCACGGCCAGCCCGGCCAGCGCGGATTCGGCTTGGAAGGGCCGGCCGGCGCACTGGAGTACCTTCGTGCTGCGCCCTCCCGCATTCCCGCTTGGGGCGGCCTGGCGGGCTCATGGCGGTGCAGCCAGCGCGCCACCCCGATCCGGCTGCCGTCGATGCAGAACCAGCACATCGTCGAGATGCTCACCGAGTGCACCAGGCCGGTCCACAGCGGCATGCCGAACGCCAGGTGCAGGGCCACGCCGATGAAGGCACCGAAGCCCATGCTGCGCAAGCCGCGCACCGCGAACGGGGCACTCTGGCGCGGCGCTGCTGCGGTGGACATCGGGTCTGCGGCGATGCTCATCAGTGATCCTCTGTGCTGCGCACTGCGGTGAATTCGCTCAAGGTCCACGGATGTGGGCCTCGTCGTGACCCATGGCGGCGGTGCGGGCTCATGCTGCGATTCTGGCTCACGCTTGCGCTCAGGCCGGTGCAGCCATCGAGGGGCTGGCCAGGATGGTGACCGATGGCTGGGTGGCAGTGGCCAGGCGGCGCAAGAACAGCGAGCGCGCCAGGAACAGGCCGCTGAACGCGCCGAAGCCCAGGCTGCACAACCCTGCGAACATGGGGTTCGACGCCAGCGCAGGTTGCACTGCCAGGCCGGCGCCCGCCACGTACTTGAGCGCGAACGAGCCGACGATCAGCACCAACGGCAACCCGCTGCCCGGCACATGCAGGCTTCGGGTCGCGGCCGACCACGTGGCATCGCGGGTGGCCACCGCGCGCTTTGGCAGCGCGAGCGCCACCGACACGCCCGCCATCCAGGCGATCAGCGCCACCGGCAACACGCCGAAACTGTTCACGACGCCAAAGATCGACAAGGCCAGCAGCACGGTGGGCAGCACCATCACGCGCAGCAGGCTCAGCTCGCGGGTGCGGGTTTGAGAAAGTCCGAGCGCGACCAGGCCGGCAAGCATCAGCCAGACGCGCAAGGGTGTGTGTTGGACGATGGCGAGAGTCATGGAAGTGTTCCTGCGGTCATGGCAGTGTTCCTGCGGAACGGGGCGCGGTGTGCGCCGATGTGTGGCACTGTGCCGCCTGCAGTGGCTGGCGGCCAAGGGCTTGCGACGAAACGCCACGCGGCGTCGTGAAGCGGCCATCGACGGCGTGAAACGCTGGGCTCGCGCTGCTGCAGAATCCGGATCCACGATGATGAAGCACCGCTTGAACCGGCTTGATCGCGCCGCACGGCAGCAGCCCCAGCGCGCAGGCGCTCTGCCAGCGCTGCTGGTGTGGGTGCTGACGCTTGCCACCGCCTGCGGCTCGGCGCCGACGCGCCCGAGCGCGCAGCCGCCCAAGCCCGCCGTGGCGCAGGCGATGCCTGCCGTGCCGGCGCTGAGGCCCACTCCGGCTGCCGCGCCGGTCGCGGCGCTGCCGGCCGAGCCACCGGAGCCGGCCCCTCCCGCTGTGGCGCCCCCGACGCCGGACCTCGCGCTCGCCACTGAAAGTGCCGGCGTCGCAGCCCGTTTCCCCGACCCGCCGGTGCGCTACCGCACCCCGGCGTTTGAGCCCGGCCGCAGTGGCTACACCAGCAACGCCGAGTTGCATGCCTTGATGCGTGCGCTGGTGCGGGACGGCCAAGGCGCCGCGAACCCGACCACCGTGCGCCTGCTGCAACTCGGCAGCTCGCAGACCGGCATGCCGCTCGAAGCCCTGCACTTCAGCCGCGACCCTGGCCCGCTGGCGGGCAGTGGTTTGACCGCCAGCCCAAGCCGCCCGGTGGTGCTGCTCGTGGGTCAGCAGCATGGTGACGAACCCGCCGGCAGCGAAGCGCTGATCGTGATCGCGCAGGCCCTGGCCCAAGAGCCTGCAGCGGGTCAGGCACCCGGTGGCCTCGCGGCCGTGCTCGACCGCATCGACGTCGTGATCCTGCCACGCGCCAACCCCGACGGCAGCGCCGTTGACCGCCGCGCCACGGCGAGCGGCATCGACATGAACCGCGACCACCTGCTGCTTTACACGCCCGAGGCCCAGGCCCAGGCGCAACTGGTGCGTGAATTCAACCCGGCGGTGGTGGTCGACGCGCACGAATACGCGGCGCTCGGCCGCTATGTCGAGAAGTTCGGCGCGGTACAGCGCTTCGACGCCCTGGTCCAGTACGCGATGGTGGCGAACCTGCCCGAGTTCATCACCAAGGCGTCGGAGGAGTGGTTCCGCCGGCCGATGCTGCAAGCGCTGCACGCCGAGGGGTTGAGCAGCGAGTGGTACTACACCACCCCGACCGACGTGGCGAACAAGAAGGTGGCCATGGGTGGCGTGCAACCCGACACCGGCCGCAACGTGAACGGCTTGCGCAATGCCATCAGCTTCCTCGTCGAGACGCGCGGCATCGGCCTGGGCCACGCCCACCTGCAACGCCGTGTTCATACCCATGTCACCGCCATCGGCAGCGTGCTGAACAGCGCCGCCGCACGCGCCGACGACTTGCGCAAGCTGCGCCGCTTCGTCGACGCCGACGTGGCGGCCAAGGCCTGCCAGGGCGAGACCGTCATCGAAGCCATGGCCACGCCGACCGAGTATTCGCTGCTGATGCTTGACCCGCTGACCGGCGCCGACAAACCCGTTGCCGTGGCCTGGGATTCGGCGCTCGAACTGCTGCCGGTGAAGCGGCGCGCGCGGCCCTGCGGCTACTGGCTCGGCGCCGGTCAGGCCGACGCGGTGCGGCGCCTGCGGGGCCTGGGGGTGCAGGTGCAGCGCTTCGACGAGGCCGGCGCGCTGCGCGCCGAGGCCTACACCGAGACCGCGCGCGAAGTGGGTGCGCGTGCCGATGTGCGCGGCAGCCTCACCGATGGCGGCGGGCTGCTGCGCGTCCGCGTGAGCCTGTTGCCGGCACTGCTCGACATCGACGCCGGCGGCTACTACGTCGGCCTGGACCAGCCGCTCGCCAACCTGGTGATCGCGGCGCTGGAGCCCGACACACAGAACAGCTACCTCGCGAACCGCATCGTCAGCAGCGTCAACGGGGTGGCGCGCGTACTGCAGCGGCCCGAAGCGCGGATGTCGCCGTTGCCCTGAGCCCACCGGGCGCGACGGCGCAGATTCCACGGTTTTCCGCCGACTCGCCTTCGGTACACCCACACCGGCAGCGCGCCGCTTCTACCGTCACCGCCCACCGGTGCGCGTGATGCACTGGGTCGACGTGGCGTGCCTCGTCATCCTGCTGATGAGCGGGCAGGGCATCTTCAACGCACACCCCGCGCTCTACTGGGGCAAGCACTCGGATGTCGATCACCCCTGGGGCTCGGTTTGTGCGGTGCAGGCGCCGGGCCGCCCTGGTGGCCTCGGCGGGGTCACCCGCATTGACGGCCACAGCGTCGACACCAGCGGTGCGCTCGGCGCATCGCGCGCTGGCGTGGCAGGCAACTGGGCGGCGACTGGCCGGCGCGGGCCCTCCCGTCCTGGGCCAACCTGCCCGGCCTGCAACCGCCACCTCTTCTTCGCCTGGGTGTTCGTGATCAACGGCATCGCCTGCCTGCTCTACGCGGCCTACAGAGGCCACCTGACGCGCGACCTGCCGCTGCGCCGCGAGGCGCTGCGAAACATCGGCCGCCCGATCATTGGCCACCTGCTGTTCCGGCACCCGGCCGGCGAAGCCGCCAAGCGCTACAACGTGCTGCAGAACCTGGCTTGCCTCGTCGTGATCGTCGGCCTGCTGCCGCTGATCATCGTGGCCGGCATGGCGATGGCGCCCCGGCTCGACGCGGTGTATCCGGGCTGGGTCGATCTGCTCGGTGGCCGCCAGTCGGCGCACACGCTGCACTTCCTCGCCGCCACCGGGATGCTGGTGCCTGCCGACGCCGAGGACCAAGCGCTGCTGCGCGGCGGCTTCGCCGACTGGAAGCTTGGGCTCGGCGGTCTGGTCGAGATGCCGGCCGCGATCACGCTCGCCGAATTGCGTGCGATGCCCGCGCGCACCCCGATCACCCGCCACGACTGCGTCGAAGGCTGGAGCTTGATCGGCAAGTGGAAAGGCACGCCACTGAGCCGCTGCTGACGCAGGTGACGCCGCTGCCGGTCAACAACGGCGCCCCGCTGCGGGTGTGCATCGAGCGCCGGCTCGGCTGCAAGCACGCCAAGCACCAGATGCGCATCGAACTCGTCGAGAGCCCGGCCGGCATTCGCGGCGGCAACGGTGGCTACCGGAAAGACGTGGGCCGCGACTTGTATGCGGGCATTTGAGGCGGCGGACCTTCGGACCTTCCATTGACCGCATGGATGTAAGGTTCGGGTCCGGTCGGCGACTCACGATCGGCTGCTTGAACTCTCACCCGATCCACCGGAGCTACCCATGCGCACATCTCTTCGCCTCGTCGCCGCCGGCTTCGGCCTGTGGCTGGCTGCAACCGCAGCCCTCGCCATTGAGCTGCCGTTCAACAAGGCGAAGTTCGACGCGGTGCTCAAAGCCGGCCAGCCGGTGGTGGTCGACTTCCAGGCCGACTGGTGCCCGACCTGCAAGGCGCAGAAGCCGATCCTGTCGAGCCTTGGGAGTAAGCCAGAATTCGCCAAGCTGACGGTGTTCGAGGTCGACTTCGA
>CANJKD010000041.1 GCA_947474415.1 Burkholderiales bacterium
CGACTTGCTTTCGCCTTTCGTGAAGTTGCTCCAGTGTCTGTTTGCGCGCGTTCTCTTTGTCCATCCATCTTGGAGCTTACGTTCACCTAAAAGTTCCTATTTCTTTGGGCCGAATCAATAGGCGTACGCACAAGGGCCCGCCCGCGTGGGGCCTTGTGGCTGGCGAAGGACTTCGCGCTTACATGCGCGAAGGCTGGGTGCGATGGCAGTAGCCGTTTCCCACTTGACTGCCGCCCGCCAGCTCACAGAAGCAGCGCGCGCACCAGCGCGATGCCCCGCATCAGCCCCGAACCGGGGGTTGCGCCGATCTGGCGGGCAATGGCTTCGGCTTCTGCCATTGCGGCGCGCGCTGCCGCAGGGTCGGCCCCGGCCAGCTCGGCGCGCACCACGATGCAAAGCAGGTTGGCGAGCTCGAACGGGTTGTCGATCGCACGCAGCAGCGCCTCGCCTTGGCGCAGCGCCTGGCGCGCTTCTTCGACCCGCCGCTGCTGGAGTCGCAACTCGCCCCGCATCGACAGGGCCACGCCTTCCGACAAGCGGTTGCCCAGCGCCTGGTTGACGCGCACCGCTGCGTCGATGTGGTCTGCAGCCTGGTCGAGCCGACCCTGCAGCAGGTCCAGCGCGCTCAGCGAGCACAGCACGTGACCCGCGTGGTACTGGTTGTCGACTTCATGGCAGATGGCCAGCGCCTGGTCGAAGAGCAGGCGCGCGTCGTCGAGCCGGCCATGGTGCCGGTGCACACCGCCCAGGCTGTCCAGCACATAGCTTTCGACGACCCGGCTACCGACCTCCCGATGAATGGTGAGGGCGGCTTCGAAGTGCCACTGCGCCTGCTCGACATGCCCCTGGTCCATCAGCAGGTTGCCCAGGTTGCCGAGCACGATGCCTTCGACACGCCGATTGCCGACCTCGCGCAGGATGACCAGCGCCGATTGGTAGCAAGCTTGCGCCTGCTCCATCCGGCCCTGGTGCCGGTTCAGGATGGCCAGGCTGGCCAACACGTCGCCCGTGCCCGGGTTGTTTCCGATCTCGCGGTAGATGGCGAGTGCGGATTCGAGGCAGCTTCGCGACGCGGCCGCCGCGCCCTGCATGTCGTGCAGGTTTCCGAGCATCAGCAGAACGCCGCCCTGGCCAAGCCGGCGCCCTTCCCCTGTGAAGATCGCCAGCGCCGCTTCAAGGCATGGCGTTGCCGCGTCCATGCGGCCCTGCTCGATGTAAAGCATTCCGAGGTTGGCCCGCACGATGCCCTCCAGCCGCCGGTCGGTGCCGCCAGCGGTCTGCACGAGCAGGCGCTCCAGCAAGGAACTGGCGTCGTCGAGGCGCCCGACGCGCATCAGCGCGTCGGTCCAGCAGACCATCGCCTGCACGCGGGTGAGTGGGGCGGTCCCCTCCAGTCCCAGCACTTGCTCGCCCAGCAGGACAGCGGGGCCGAACGGCCCGTGCAGGCACATCACCTCCCAGGCGGCGCGGAAGTTCAATGCGGCCACATTCGCGTCGCGTTCCAGCAGCGCCCGGCGGCAAGCCGCGACCAGGTTGTCGATTTCGAGCGCCAGGACGTGGCGGCGCCGGGTGCCGCCCCGCAGCGACAGCGCATCGATCGCCTCCTCCGACCCGAAGGTGGCGAAGTAGCGGCTGTGGCGCTGTTCGGCCCGGCGGGTGGCTTCCGGCCCGACGTCGTGGAGCTTGCCAAGCGCGTACTCGTGGATGCTCAGGTACATGCCGAAATACGGCTCGTCGATGCCGAAGCGGCTCTGCCCGGCGGGCGACCAGACCCTGAGCAGGCTCTTGTCGACGAGCGCCTGCACGGCGTCCATCGGCGCTGGCGCATCGGGCCAGTCACGCAGGTCGAGCACGGCCTCGGCCGCTTCCAGCGTGAAGCCACCCTCGAACACGGAACACAGCGCCAGCGCGGCCTGCTCCCAGGCCGTGAGCAGGTCCCATGACCAGTCGATGGCGGCCTTCAGCGTGGCCTGCCTTGCGGCCGCGCCCCGGGCACCCGCCAGCAGGCGAAAGCGGTCGGCCATGCGCTCGACGATCTGGGCTGGCGAGAGCACCCGCACCCGCGCTGCGGCGAGTTCGATGGCCAGCGGCAAGCCGTCGAGCAAGCGCACCACTTCAGCAACCGCGCTGCGGTTGTCGGCGCCGACCCGGAATTCCGGCCGTTGCGCGCGGGCCCGGACCTCGAAGAGTTCGACGCCCTCGCTCGCGATGGCCAGCGGCTCGATCGGGAAGACCTCTTCGCCGCCCAGGTGCAGCCGCTCGCGGCTGGTGACGATGAAGGCGGCTTCGGCGGCGCGGTCGAGCCAGTGCCCGAGCGTGCCGGGCGCGTGCGCGACCAGTTGCTCGAAGTTGTCGAGGATCAGCAGACAGCGGCCGCGCCCCGCGATCGCATGGCCGAGCCGGACGGACGGGTCGGCCTGGCCCAACGGAACGCCGAGTGCGCAGGCCACGGCGAAGTGGATGCCGTCGAGTGTCCTGGCCTCAGAGAGGTCGCAGAAGCAGACGCCGCCCGGCCAGTCGCCCAGCCAGGCCAACGCGTAGCGGCGCACGAACCGGGTCTTGCCGGTGCCACCGGGGCCCAGCACGGTCAGCAGGCGGGTGCCGGCGTCGAGGCGTTGCGCAAGCCCGCGCAACTCCGCGCTGCGGCCGACAAAGGCGTCGCGTTCGGCGGGCAGGTTATGGCGCACTTCGCGCAGCGGGTGCCACAGGTCGGCGCGGCGCACGACACGGTAGGCCTTGTCGGCATCGGGCGGCGGAAGAAAGGCCGACGCGCTGCGAAGCCCCAGCTCGAACACCTCGACCGGCGCGTCGACGCCCTTGAGCCGATAGTGGCCATGGCTTTCGATGACGGCCCCCTCTGGAACGTGGTTGCCGAGCGCCGTGCGGGCCATCGCGCTGAGCAGCGTCTGCCCGCCCCGCGCGAGCGCCATGATGCGGGCGGCGAAGGGCTTGGCCAGGCCTTCGACTTCAATGCGTTTGGCGCCCCGCGCCACGTCGGGCGCCGGGTTCTCGCGGTGGCTCACGGGGCCGACGTGCAGACCAACGCGCGCCTGGAGCGCGAGCCCGACAAGCGCCTCGTGATAGGCCATGGCATAGCGGGCCGCATCGGCCACGGCGTCGAAGAGCAGGAAGAAACCATCGGTGCGGTCAATCTCCCGGCCTTGGTGCAAGGCCATCAGGTCGCGCGCGCAGCGGTCGTGCGCGGCCCAGACCTGCGCGGCGCGTTCGTCACCGAGCCGCTCGACGAGCAGCGTGCTGTCGACCACATCGGTGAAGAGAAGGATGGCAGGGGTCATGTCGGGCGTCGCAATCTGCGCGCACGAACTATCGCGCATGCGGGGCCATTCCGCCATCCCGAGCCGGCGCCGGCGCCGGCTCGATGGGTCAGCGCGTCAGCGTGTCAGTGCGACATCAGCACCGGCAGCGTCATCGAGGCCAGCACCGAACGCGTCGCGCCGCCGAGCACCCATTCGCGCGAGCGGCTGTGGCCGTAGCAGCCCATCACGAGCAGGTCGGCGCCCAGGTCGGACGCCATCGACAGCAGGTATTGGCCGACGTCGGCGGTGGCTTTGCCATTGCGATGCAGCGTGGCCGCGACGCCGTGGGCACCGAGGTAGGCTTGCAGGTCTGGGCCTGGATCGGCGGCTTCCGAATCTTCATCCCACATCGCCACATGAACCTTGCCCGCGCGCTGCAGCAGCGGCAGCGAAGCAGCCAGCGCACGCGCCGATTCGCGCGACGCTTTCCAAGCGACGAGCGCGACGCTGCCGATCACTTCGGGCGCGCCCACGTACGGCAGCACGAGCGCGGGCTTGCCGCTGCCGACCAGCACCGAGGCGACGAAGTCGGCAGGCACGTCGGCCGCCGTCGCTGCTGCCGGGTCGGGCTGGCCGAGCACGAGCAGGTCAGCGCAAAACGCGCGGCGCGTGAAGGCGCGCACCGGCTCTTCGGTGGTCTCGGCCCACAGCAGCTTCGATGCGGCAGTGGCGCCCACCTTGGCGCAGGCCTGGCCGAACAGCTTGCTTGCGCGGTCACGCCGGTCGGCTTCGAACTCGCGCATCAGCGGCACGGCCTCGGGCGTGTAGGCGATCGTGAACGGGTACATCAGCAGCGACGGCATCACCGCGAACAGCGCCGCGGCGGTGGCCACATGTTGCTCGGCCAGCCGCGTGGCGGCCTGAAGGCGAGTGGCGCACGGGGCAGAGGCGTCGGCGTGCACGAGGATCGAACGGATGGCAGACACGGGCTTCTCCTGTGGGGAATGCAGTTGTTCGACGGTAGAGCCAGGCGGCAGCCCGCTGCTTGCGGCAGATCAAGGCAGGCCACCGGTGCGTTCATGGGCTAGGCTTGCGGCCTTGCCCCGCCCGCTGGATCTTCGACGTGAAAACCCCGCCCCACCAACCTTCCCTCATTCCGGACGCCCCGGCGCCCCGTCCCGCGCGGCTGACCGCAGCCTCCGACCCCTTCGGCGACATCACCGCTCACGACCTCACGATGGGCCGCGACGATGCACTGGTGCACGACACGCTGTGCGCACTCCAGGCGCCTTCCGGCGTGACGCGGGTATCGGAGATGATGGCGGCGGCCAAGCTGCGCACCGAGCGCGGCAGCCAGTTCAACGCAATGGAAGTGCGCCGCTTCACCGACCGGCTGCTGGCCGCGCGCCACGCCACACGTGACACCCAGGGCCGGATTCGCGCGGTCTTGCCACACGCCGAGGCGCGCTTGCGCGAAATGCTGCTGGACCCGGTGCAGGCGAAGGCCTGGTTCGACGCCTGGCGCGAGCTTTGCGACTTCGACCGCGCCTACTCGCTCGGCTTCCAGGAAGAAGAGCAGCTTGCTGCGGCGCTGCGGCTGGTGATCTTCGGCGGCGGCGCGTTGAGCCACTTGCTGCGCCTGGGCGAGCTGGCCTACAGCTTCACCCACCTGTGGAGCGGGGCGCTGCGGATGGCGGTGCTGAAGCCCTTCGATGCCGAGCTGTTTTCCCGGCTCGAACCTGCGCTGCAAGCCGAACTGGCCGAACAGATGCTGCGGGTGCTGAGCGGCTTCGCCGAATCGGCCGCCAAACCGCTCGAAGACTGGTTGCTGCCACGGGCCACGACGCTGCCGGCCGTGATTTCGCCGGGCCTGCGTTGCCGCCTGGCCGAGACACTGCTGTTCCGCGGCGATTTCGCCGGCGCGCGCGCCCTGTGCAAGAACCTGAAGGGCGCTGGCGTCGACCTGGTCGAGGCCACCTTGGCCATTGCCGAGGGCCAGTGGGTGCGCGGTGCGACGCAGTTCGAGGCCGCCTGGAAGCTGGCAGGGAGCGAGGTCGGCCGGCGCAAGAACCTGTTTTCGCCGTCATTGGTGTGGCTCTACGTGATGGCTTTGCTGGCCCAGCCCGCGCCGGACGGCTGGGCCAAGGCGCGCAAGTTCGCGGCGGCCGAATCCGGCAAGTCCGACCCGTTCGGCCTCTGGGCGGTGTGGATAGCCGCCATCGACCAGCGCCTGGGCGACGCGCCCAAGGCGCACGCGCACTTCTTGCTCGCGCATTCGTCGCCGTCGGGCCTGCAGTCGCTGCAATACCTGCACCACCTGATGCTGGCGGCCTGGCTTCGGGTGGGCGTGGGCACGCCCCACGCGCACACCGACCTGCGCGCCCACGCCGAACGTCTGGCGGGCGACTTCGAACGCGCTGAGATGGCCTGGCTGGCCCGCCTGGCCCGGCGCGCCGCCGCCGCGCTGCTGGGCGAACCCGCCGCGCCCACTGACGCCGCCGCGCCCTTCTTCGTCGGCCAGGTGCAAGACAGCTGGCGCGAGGCGCTCGCGTCGATCATGGCGCTCGGTGGTGGCGAGGCCAGCCCGGTGCGAGCGCGCGAAGGCGCGGCACAAGACCGGCTGATCTGGGTCGTCGACGTGGCCGACGACGGCCGCATCAAGGCCATCGAGCCTCAGGAACAGAAGGCCGGCGTGCGCGGCCTGGGCAAGCCCAAGCCGGTGTCGGTGGCGACGCTGATCAAGCGCAAGGACCTCCCCGCGCATGACGCCGCCATGCTGCGCGCGGTGGAACGCGAAGACTACGGCAACCGCCCGGTGATTGACCTGGTGACGGCCGCGCAGGCGCTGGTGCGCCACCCCTGCGTGGCGTGGGCGCTCGACCCGACGCAGTTCATCGAAGTCAGCGAGGCCTTGCCGGCGCTGGAAATCATGACCCAGGGCGAACACATCACGTTCCGCCTGCTCGACCCGGTGCGAACCGCCGCGCATCGGCTGGAAGAGGCGCACGACGACCTGCTGCCGCAGCGCTGGCGCCAGCAGCGCGCGAAGCTGCGCAACGTGATGCTGCTGGCCGACGGCGCGTCGCATGCACGGCTGGTGCGTCTGACACCGGCACAGCTGCGCGTGGCCGAGCTGGTGTCGCAGGGCTGGAAGGTGCCGGTGGCGGCGCGCGCCGAACTCGACGCCGCGCTGCGCGTGCTGGCGGCGCATTTTCAGGTGGCCAGCGATGCCGAGGCCGGCCATGAAGTCGAGCCCAGCACGCTGTTGCGTGCCGAACTGACGCCGCAGGGCAATGGCCTGCGCCTGCACCTGCTGGCCGCGCCTTTCGGCGACTTCGGCCCGCGCCTGGCCCCGGGCAGCGGCCGCGAGCGCGTGACCACGGTGCACCAGGGCGTGACACTGTCGACCCGGCGCGACCTGGCTGGCGAACAGTCGGCCCTGCAAGGCCTGCTGGACGCCATCGATTTTCTCGGCGGTGTCGGGGATGACGACGGCCACGACTGGTCACTCGACGAACCGCAGCAGGCGCTCGCCGCCGTGGAGGCCTTGAGCGGCCTGGCCAGCAGCATCGTCACCGAATGGCCGAAGGGCAAGCCGATGCGCGTGCGCGCGGTCACCGATGCGGCCATCAGACTGCAGGCGATCTCGAAAGGCGACTGGCTGGAACTCGACGGCGAATTGCAACTCGACGGCGGCGAGGTGCTGCGCCTGCGCCAGCTGCTCGACCTGGTGCAGGCCAGCCGCAGCCGCTACGTGGCGCTGGGCGAGGGTGACTTCCTGGCGCTCGGCGATGCACTTCGCCAGCAACTCGCCGACCTCGCCGCACTGGCGCAAACACACGGCAAGCAAGCCGGGCAGCGCTTGTCAGGCGTCGCGGCACTGGCCTGGGAAGCGAGCGGCCACAGCCTGACGCTGGAAGGTGATGCTGCCTGGCGCAAGCGCAGCCAGGCCTGGGCGAAGGCGCAGGAGCGTGTGTTCGACCTGCCCGGCGGCCTGGCGGCCGAACTGCGCGACTACCAGCTCGAAGGCTACCGCTGGCTGATGCGGCTGGGCGCGAGCGGCTTCGGCGCCGTGCTGGCCGACGACATGGGCCTGGGCAAGACCGTGCAGACGCTGGCAATGCTGCTGCAACGCGCGGCCGGTGGGCCGGCGCTGGTGGTGGCACCGACCTCGGTGTGCGGCAACTGGCTGGCCGAGACGGCACGCTTCGCGCCCGGCCTGCAGGTCGAGTTGTATGGCGACGTGCCCGGTGGTGACACTGCCGACGGTGCCGAAGGCGTGGAAGACGAACTGTCGGATGCGGACGAGTATGCGGTCGTCAGTGCGAACCCCAGCACCAACAGCCGCACCAACGCCAACGCCGCCGAGGCAGCCCCCGACAATGCGCGCCGCGCCGCGCGCCGGCGCCAGGTCCGCGCACTCGGGCCGGGGCAGGTGCTGGTGTGTTCCTATGCGCTGCTGCAGATCGACGCCGACCTGCTGGCCGGCCCGAAGTGGCACAGCGTGGTGCTCGACGAAGCCCAGGCCATCAAGAACCCCGGCACGCGCCGCGCCAAGGCGGCACTGGCCCTGCAGAGCGACTTCCGGCTCGCGCTGACCGGCACCCCGATCGAGAACCGGCTCGGTGAGCTGTGGTCCATCATGGGCTTCTGCAACCCTGGCCTGCTGGGCAGTGCTGAGCAATTCACACGGCGCTTCGCAAACCTGATCGAGCGCAGCGACGACCCGCAGGCCAAGGCGCAGGCCTCGCGCCGGCTGCGCCGCTTGCTGTCGCCTTTCCTGCTCCGGCGCACCAAGGCCGAGGTGCTGACCGACCTGCCGCCACGCACCGAGATCGTCCACGATGTCGTGCCCGGCACCAAGGAGCGGGCCTTGCTGGAAGCCTTGCGCCAGCAGGCCGAGGCGAGCGTGGCGCAGGCCGTCTCCGCCAATGCGCAGGCGGGCGGCGGCAAGCACGGCCAGAACCAGTTCCATGTGCTGGCGGCCTTGACGCGCCTGCGCCGCGCGGCCTGCGACCCGAGGCTCGTCGCGCCGGAGCTGGCCATTGTCGGTGCCAAGGTGCAGGAGTTCGAACGCCTCGCCGTCGAGCTGGTGGCGGGCCGCCACAAGGCCCTGGTGTTCAGCCAGTTCACCGACTTCCTGGCGCTGCTGCGCGAGCGGCTCGACGCCGCCGGCCTGAGCTACCAGTACCTCGACGGCAGCACGCCGGCCGCCGAGCGCAGCAAGCGGGTCGCGGCGTTCCAGGCCGGCCAGGGCGACCTGTTCCTGATCAGCCTGAAGGCGGGCGGTTTCGGCCTGAACCTGACGATGGCCGACTACGTAATCATCACCGACCCATGGTGGAACCCGGCCGCCGAGGAGCAGGCCAGCGCGCGCGCGCACCGCATCGGGCAGGCGCGGCCGGTGACGGTGTACCGGCTCGTGACGCAAGGTTCGATCGAGGAGAAGATCGTTCGGCTGCACCGCAGCAAGCGCGACCTGGCCGAAGGCATCTTGAGCGGCCATGACGCCGCCGCGCCGATCGACGCGGCGCAGTTGATGGACTTGCTGAAGGCGCAGTGATGGCCTGAAGGGGGCGGGCATAATTCATGCGCATGATTCATGGAGGCCATCGATGCTGCAACGATCCGACAACCTCGCCAAGCGGGCGACCAACCTCACGCTCAGCGCCAAGACGCTCGACCTGGCACGCGAACTTGGCATGAACATCTCGCAGACCGTGGACACCTTGCTTGCCGAGGAGGTGCAGCGCCGCTACTGGGCGCGCTGGAACGAAGCCAACAAGGAAGCCATTGCAAGCTACAACGCGCGCATCGAACGTGAAGGCCTGCCGCTGGCGAAGTACCGCTCGTTCGCCAAGGGGCGGTAGCCGGTGGCCCGCTTCGACGTGTATGCCAACCCCGTGCCTGGCGAGCGCAAGTTCACGCCCTACCTGGTCGACGTGCAGAATGATTTCATCGACGGGCTGACGACGCGGGTGGTCATCCCCTTGCGTCGGGACGCGGCATTCGGTCCCTGCGCGCGCAACCTCAATCCGGTGCTGACGATCGGCGCAGACCGGGTCGTGCTCGATGCTGCAGCGATGGGCGCCATCCCGGCCAGCGAACTCCGCAAGCCGCTAGCCAGCATCCGCGA
>CANJKD010000042.1 GCA_947474415.1 Burkholderiales bacterium
ACACGCCGCGTGAACTGACTTTTGAACCTTCGTTTTTGAACCTGCCCTGTGCTCTGGATCGCCCTGCATTTGCCGCTGCTGTCGCTCGAATCGTTCGCGGCCACGCTGTCGCCCGAACTGAATGCGCAGCCGCTCGCGCTGATGGATGCACACCGCATCGTCAGCGCCAACGCCAGCGCCCGCGCGCTTGGCGTGAAGCCCGGCCTGAAGCGCGCCACCGCGCTCGCGCTCGCACCGAACATCACCCTCGGCCTCGCCTGCGCTGCGCGTGATGCGCAGGCGCTGACGGCCGTCGCGCATGCGGCGCTGGCCTTCACGCCGGGGGTGTCGATCGAGCCTGCGCGGGCTGCCGCTTCAGCCGGCGCGGCAGGGCTTGAGGCCGCCGACACCGTGCTGCTCGACGTGCAGGCCAGCCTGCGCTACTTCGGCGGCCTGCCGGCACTGCTGGTGCGCCTGCAGGCCGCGTTCGCGCCGCTCGGCCACCGCCTGCATGTGGTCAGTGCACCCACCGCGCTGGGCGCAGCCTTGCTCGCCCGCGTGCACCCGCAACTGCACTGTGCCGACCTGTCTGTCTTGCAACGCGCGCTCGCCGCCGCGCCGGTCTGGTTGATCGGCCCCGGCCGCGCGCACTGGGAGGCATTGCAAGGCATGGGCCTGCGCACGCTGGCCGACCTGCAAGCCTTGCCGCGTTCCGGCCTGGCGCGGCGTTTCGGCGAAGCGTTGCTGAGCGAACTCGACCGCGCGAGGGGCTTGCGGCCCGACCCGCGCGAACCCATCCGCCTGCCGCCCACCTTCGACAGCCGGCTCGAACTCTTCGCCCGTGCCGACACTGCCGAGCAACTGCTGTACGGCGCCGTTGCGCTGCTTGCGCGGCTGGTGGCCTGGCTCGCGGCGCAGCACGCC
This sequence comes from Burkholderiales bacterium, assembly GCA_947474415.1. GTDB lineage: Bacteria > Pseudomonadota > Gammaproteobacteria > Burkholderiales > Burkholderiaceae_C > LMDS01. The sequence goes on from CANJKD010000042.1 coordinate 904, forward strand.
TTCGTGCGCCGCTTCAGCATCGTGATGGCGCATGAACGCCACCGCCGCAACGATGCTGGGCTGCCCGCTACCACCACGCTCGACATCGCACTGGCCGAACCCTCGCGCGACCCCGCCCACCTGCTGCTGCTGCTGCGCGAACGCCTGGCGCAACTGGAACTCCCGGCGCCCACGCTCGACCTGCGCCTGCTGGCCGACGACATCGCCCGGCGCGCCCCGCCGAACAACGAGCTGTTTCCCACGCCGCAGTCGGAACAAGACGGCCTGACGCGGCTGATCGAACGCCTGCAGGCTCGCCTCGGCCCGGCCCAGGTGCAGCGCCTGGAGGCGGTGGCTGACCACCGCCCCGAGCGCGCCAGCCGCCTGCGCGCGGCCGACGCGCGCATTCGTATGCCGGTCGCGGCCGACGCGCGCATTCGTATGCCGGTCGCGCCCGGCAAGGCCGGTACTGCCAATGCCGCTGCCGGCCCGCACGCCGAACCCGCTGCCATGCGCCCGGTGTGGCTGCTGGCGCAGCCCGAGCCCCTGCCCGAACGCCAGACCGGCCCGACCCTGGGCGGCCAGCCGCTGCAACTGCTCAGCGGCCCCGAACGCATCGAATCCGGCTGGTGGGACGCCGCACTCGCTGAGCGCGACTACTTCATTGCCCAGTTGCCCGGCGGCGCGCTGGTGTGGATCTACCGCGCGCGCCTGCCGCTGGCCGCGCCGGCCTCGGGGTGGTTTCTGCAGGGGCGTTTCGCTTGAGCGCCCCCAGGCCCCTGTCGGCGCCCGGCGGTCGCCGAGAAGCGGCTGGTCTTGTGACACTGCAGCCTCACCCGGCCCTCTCCCGCAAGCGGGAGTGAACCCCTTACGCCACGCGCCCGAACCACCACACGCTCAACCCCGCCGCCAGCACCACCAGCAATGCGCCGAAGGCCGCGAACAACGCGCTGATCTCGGTCTCTTTCTTCTCCACGATCAGCCGCGTCGACAACCCCTGGTAGACCTTCTTCAGGTCGGCCGCCGTGCCGGCGTAGAAATAGTCGGCGCGCGTCATGTTGGCAATGCTCTTCAGCGTCTCTTCATCGAGCCGCACCCGCATCGACCAGCCTTCGAAGCCGATGGTTTCGCCTTCCTTGGTGCCCACGCCGACGGTGTAGACGCGCACGCCGCGGTCGGCGGCCATCTTCGCGGCTTCCACCGGGTCGGGGCCGGTGGTGCGCTGGCCGTCGGTCAGCAGGATGATCGCAGCCGACCCATACGAGCCCGGCTCCACGGGCGTGAGCTCGGCCTTCAGCTTGTCGCCCGGCGCCGGCGGCATGGCGCGCTGGCCGGTGATCTGCGACAGGTCGATGCCGGCCTCGGGGAACAGCGTGGCCAGCGACAGCACGATGCCGCTGCCGATGGCCGTGCCGCGCTGCAACTGGAAGCGGTCGATGGCGGCCACCACGTCATCGCGGCTCAGCGTGGGCGCCTGCACCACGGCGGCGGTGCCGGCGAACTGCACGACTGCTATGCGCACCGTGCGCGGCAGCTCGGCCACGAAGGCCTTGGCGGCTTCCTTGGCGGCGGTGAAGCGGTCGGGCAGCACATCGGTCGCGCGCATGCTGCCCGACACGTCCATCGCCAGCACGATGGTCTTCTCGGCCGACGGCAGGCTGATCACCGCCGTCGGCCGCCCGGCCGCCACCAGCAGCGCAGTCACGGCCACCAGCAGCAGGGCTGGCGGCAAGTGGCGGCGCCACGCCAGGTGCTTGCCCATCGCTTCTTTCACGAGGCTCAGGCTGGCGAAGCGCAGCGCGGTCTTCTTGCGCCGGCGCAGCAGCCACACATAGAGCAGGATCAGCAGCGGCACCGCCAGCTGGCTCCACAACATCTCGGGCCAGATGAAGGTCATTGCGGGCGTGAACGCGAGTTCATTCATGCCGCTTCTCCGCTCCACGCCGACAGGTGCGACGCGACACCACCGCGCCCCGGCTTGCCGCTCCAGTTGGCGAGGCGGCTGCGCTGCTTGCGCAGGTCGGCGAAGCGCAGGATGGCGTCCATCAGGTCGCCGTCGGTGGCGAGTTCGAGCGTGTCGACACCGGCCCGCGCCAGCCCGTCGAGCAAGGCGGCCTCACGCCGCGTTGCCGCTGCCGCGAAGCGCTCGCGAAAGCTGCGGTCATGCGTGTCGACGACGAGTTGCTCGCCGGTTTCGGCGTCCACCATCGTCACCAGGCCGAGGTCGGGCAGCGCCATTTCCAGCGGGTCGAACAGGCGCACGGCGGTCACCTCGTGGCGCATCGCCAGCTGCGCCAGCGCCGTTTCCCAACCGGGTTCGCTGATGAAGTCGGAGATCACGAACACGCTGCTGCGGCGTTTCACGATTCGTTGCCCGGCGATCAGCAGGTCGAGCAGCCTGGTTGCACCCGGCGCGCTCTGTGCGGGCCGCGCGCCCATGCGCTGCAGCAGGTTCAGCACGTGCAACCGGCCGCTGTCGGCCTGCAACACGGTATCGACCTCGCTGCCGTAGAGCAGGGCGCCGACGCGGTTGCCATGGCGCGTCAGCAGCTGCGCCAGCACGCCGACGAATTCGCGCGCAACGGTACGCTTGGTCATCGCATCGGAGCCGAAATCGACGCTCGCGCTCAGGTCGACGAGGAACCAGGCGCTCAGCTCGCGGTCTTCGGTAAACTGGCGCACATAGGGTTGCTGCAGGCGCGCGGTCACGTTCCAGTCGATGTGTCGCACGTCGTCATGGTGCTGGTACTCACGCAGGTCGGCCAGGTCGAGCCCGGCGCCGCGCCACAGCGTGCGGTAGTCGCCCTGCAACAGGCCGTCGAGGCGGCGGATCACGGTCCACTCCAGGCGCTTCAAGAGCGCCTCGGCCGTCGGCGTGATGGTCGGCGTGACGGCAGCGTTCACGGCGTAATTTGTGTCAGGGGCGTCAAAGGCCCGCAGCCGAAGCGGGGGCCAGTGGTTTGTCGGGCACCGGAATCTTCTTCATCACCTTCTGCACGATCTGGTCGGCGGTGAGCCCATCGGCGAGCGCTTCATACGACAGCACCAGCCGGTGCCGGAAGACGTCGCCGACGAGGCCCGTCATGTCTTCCGGAAGCGCGTAGCTGCGCCCGCGCATGAAGGCCAGCGCGCGTGCGCCTTCGATCAGGCCGATGGTGGCGCGCGGGCTCACGCCGTAGCTCAGGTACTTGGCCACATCGGCCAGGTCGTAGCGCTCGGGCCGGCGCGTGGCGCTGACCAGCTTCACCGCGTACTGCATCAGCGACGGGTCGACATACACCTTGCGGCATTCCTGCTGCAGCTCGCCGAGCTGGCTCATGCTGGCCACTGCCGACACCACGGTGGCCGGGCCGGTCACGCGTTGCGCGATCACGAACTCTTCTTCTTCGCTCGGGTAGTCGACCAGCACCTTCATCATGAAGCGGTCGACCTGAGCCTCGGGCAGCGGGTAGGTGCCTTCGGTCTCGATCGGGTTCTGCGTCGCCATCACCAGAAAGGGCTCGGGCACCTTGTGGGTTTCACCGGCGATAGTGACCTGCCGCTCCTGCATCACTTCGAGCAGCGCGCTCTGCACCTTGGCCGGTGCGCGGTTGATCTCGTCGGCCAGCAGCAGGTGGGTGAAGACCGGCCCGAGCGAGGTCGAAAACTCACCGGTGCGCGGGTTGAAGATGCGCGTGCCCACCAGGTCGGCCGGCACCAGGTCGGGCGTGAACTGGATGCGCTTGAAGCTGCCGCGCAGCGTGGCAGCGAGCGTCTTCACAGTCAGCGTTTTCGCCAGCCCCGGTACGCCTTCGACCAGCAGATGGCCTTGCGCCAGCAGTGCCACCATCACGCGTTCGAGAAAGACGTCTTGCCCGACGACGACGCGCTTCACCTCATAGAGAATCTGCTCCATCAGCGTGGAGGCGTGGGCGGGGGTGGTGGTGTCCATGGGGATAGGTTGGGCGGTGAGAGGTTCAGAAAGTCTCACCGCAGAGTAGGGGGTTTGCGGAGTTTGCGCAGAGTAAAAAAGCTCATGATTTCCCTTAACTCCGCGCAACTCCGCAAACTCCGTCACGCTGCGGTGAATGAATTCGCAATTCGTCGCCGGGCAAATCCTGGCATCACGGACTCCAAAGGTCAGAACGGCGGCATGCCAGCCGCTGCGGCGGCGTTCTCGATCGGCACCGCGAAGCCGATGCCGATGAAGGTGCGATGCTGCGAGGGGTTCAGGATGGCGGTGACGATGCCCACCACTTCACCGTCCATCGTCACCAGCGGCCCGCCCGAATTGCCGGGGTTGGCGGCGGCGTCGAACTGGATCAGGTTGGTCAGCCGATGCCGCCCCTTGGGCGAGCTGAACTCGCGCTTCAGGCCCGACACCACGCCCGCCGAGGCGGAAGGCCCGATGCCGAACGGGAAGCCCACTGCGAGCACCTGGTCGCCGGGCGCGAGGTCAGCGGTGGAGCGCATCGTGGCGGCCTCCAGGTCATCGGGGATGGTCTTGGCGCGCAGCACCGCGAGGTCGTTCTGCGGCTGGGTGCTGATGACCACGGCTTCCGATTCGCTGCCGTCCATGAACGTGACCTTGAGCCGCTTCGCGCCAAGGACCACGTGCAGGTTGGTCACGATGGTGCCGTTGTCGATGATGACCACGCCGGTGCCCATGCCGCGCTCGACCAGGCGTTCGTCCAATGCGTCGCTGCCGTCGTCGCCTTCGGTCATCAGGCCAACCACGCGCACCACCGAGGGCAGGATGGCCTCGTAGGCGCGGGTGGTGGGCGAGACCAGCGGTTTGTCTTCGATCGACTGCCGCATGGCTGCGTCGATCTGCTTCATCGTGAGGGCTACGGGCCGGTTGTTGAGGTTCGTGTTCCAGCCCAGGGCGGTGATCAGCACCAGCACCACGGCACCAGCCCAGGCCCAACGTTCGTGGCGTTGCATGGCGCCCTTGAAGCGCGAGGTAGGTGGCGTGGTTGCGGACGGTTCGGCAGCTGCTGCGGTACCCGCCGAAGGCACGGCACCGCCGGGCCGGGACGGCGCGCGCGAGCGGCTGTAGAGCGGTGCCTTCTTCATCGTCTGAAACCCGGCTGACGCATGGGACACGGCCCTTCCGGAAGCCACGCGGAACCCCTGGGTGGCGTGCCCGGCAAGGCGATATACAACGGTAGCACGGACGCCGATGTCCTGTCTCGCGGACGGCTTCAGCGATGGTTTCAGAAACCGGCTTCGGGCATGAAGCTGAACGCAGCCCGCATCCAAGGCATCATCGTGGCCATGTGGACCGATACCCATTGCCATCTCGACGCCGCAGAGTTCGATGCCGACCGCAGCGCCGTCATCGCCCGCGCCCGCGCCGCCGGCGTGACGCAGCTCGTACTGCCCGCAGTGGCGCGAGCCAATTTCGACACCGTGCGCGAGCTCGCCCACGCGAATGGCTTCGCCTATGCGCTGGGCATCCATCCGCTGTTCGTCGATCAAGCGCAAGACGATGACCTGCGCGCCCTGCGCGAAGCATTGGCCGCGCAGCGTGACGATGCGCGGCTGGTGGCCGTCGGCGAGATCGGCCTCGACCACTTCGTGCCGGGGCTGGACCTGGCGCGCCAGGCCAGGTTCTACGTCGCGCAGCTGGCGTTGGCGAGGCAGTTCGACCTGCCGGTGATCCTGCACGTGCGCAAGTCGGCCGATACCTTGCTCAAGCACCTGCGCGCCTCGCCAGTGCGCGGTGGCATCGCCCATGCCTTCAACGGCAGCGAGCAGCAGGCGCTGGCCTTCGTGGCGCTCGGCTTCAAGCTCGGCTTCGGCGGCGCGATGACCTTCGAGCGTGCGCTGCAGATTCGCCGGCTGGCCGCCGCGCTGCCGCTGGCGGCGATCGTGCTCGAAACCGACGCGCCCGACATTCCGCCGCATTGGCTGTACCGCCGCGTGGCCGACCGTGCGCAAGAACCTGTCAAAGACGGCAGCACGGGCGAGAGCCCAGGCCACAGCGGCCGCAACGAGCCGGGCGAGCTGCCGCGCATCGCGCAGACGCTGGCCACGCTGCGCGGCCTGCCGCTCGATGTGCTGGCCGCTGCCACATCGGCGAACGCGCGCGCGGCGCTGCCGGGGCTCGCATGAAGCCCTTCGCCGGCGAAATTTTCAGCGGCATCGAGCCGGGCGCCATCCTCGACGGCCTGGCGCCTGTGGTCGATGCGAACACCCGGCTGATCGTGCTCGGCAGCTTCCCCGGCGTCGCCTCGCTGAAGGCGCAGCAGTACTACGGCCACCCGCGCAACCACTTCTGGCCGATCCTCTCGGCGCTGTGGGGCGTGGACCTGAAGAGCGCGCCGTACGAACAGCGGCTGGCGCAAGCGCGCCGCCATGGCCTCGGCCTGTGGGATGTGTATGCGAGCTGCCGGCGCGAAGGCAGCCTCGACAGCGCCATCGAACAGGCGCAATTCAATGACTTGGGCGACCTCACGCGCATTGCGCCGGGCTTGCGTGGCATCGTCCACAACGGCGGCGAGTCGGCCCGCGCGATGGTTCACACTCGGGCGCTCGGCCTGCCGGTCACGCGCCTGCCGTCCACCAGCCCGGCGAACGCGAGTTGGAGCTTCGAGCGCAAGCTTGACGCCTGGCGCGCCGCCTTGGAAGACCATGGAATCGAATGAGCACTCGCATCAAGAAGAAGCCCGAGCCGGCACCCGAGCCCGAACTAGCGCCCGCCACCATTTCGGAATTCGATGGCGTGCGCTATCTGCACCTCGGCACGCCGTGGGTGCAGGGCGCGATGCGGATCCGCAAGTCGCTGGCGCTCGAACTCGAGTACGTCCAGCGCATGATGGTCTGGATGCTGCTGCGCCCCAGCGATGAACTGACGCACGGCCACGCCGTGCAGCTCGGCCTCGGCGCCGCCGCGATCACGCGCTTTTGCCACAGCACGCTGCGCCTGCGCACCACCGCCGTCGAACTGAACCCGACCGTCATCAGTGCCTGCCGCATCTGGTTCCACCTGCCCGACGATTCATCACGCTTTCATGTGCTGGAAATGGACGCTGCGGATTACGTGGCCGACCCGCAGCGGGCCGCTTCAGCCCAGGTGCTTTGCGTCGATTTGTATGACCACGACGCGGCCAGCCCGGTGCTCGACAGCGAGGCCTTCTATGCCGACTGCCACCGCCTGCTCGCCGATGGCGGCGTGATGACCGTCAACCTGTTCGGCCGCGACGCCAGCTTTGAACGCAGCGCCCAGCGCATCGCTGCGGCCTTCGGTGCCGCGCAGGTCTTCAGCCTGCGGCCGACGAAAGAGGGCAACACGATCGTGCTTGCCATGAAGCAGCGCCCGTGGCCGGACCGGGCCACGTTGGCGGCACGCGCCGCCGACATCGAAAGCCGCTTCAAACTGCCGGCGAAGAAGTGGTTGCCGATGATGCGGACGCTGGCGGCCTGACGGCGCGGTGTTGGCGGGCGCAGGCCTGCCTCGGAGCTTGGCTGCGCGGGCAGCCCCAAACGTATGATCGGGACCCGCGGCCTGAATTCCGCAAGCGACTCCTCAAGCGACTCTGCCAGCAACTACGCCAGCGCCGACCACCTCGCCCTCCGCATGAACGCTGCCTCCTCCGCCACCGGATCGACTGCCACCCAGCTGGCCGCCGCCGTCACGGGCAAGCTCGACTGGCGCCTGTTGCTCCAGTGGCTGCGTGAAGACGCGGTGATCAGCGCCATAGACGCCGAGCAGACCTTCCGCCGCTTCGCCGCCGGCCACAGCGCCCAGCATCCTCTGGTGCGGCTGGCCGGCGCGAACCTGTTGCGCGCCGGCGCGGGTGGCGATGCGGCTGCGGCTGCGGGCCGGCTGCTCGATGTCGAAGTGCTGACCGAATGGCTGGCCCTGCGCTGCGGCCTGCCGTACCTGCGCATCGACCCGCTGCGCGTCGACGTCGGCCGCGTTGCCGAGGTGATGTCGATCAACTATGCCGAGCGCCGCCACGCGCTGCCGCTGACGGTGGGCCTGAGCGAGGTCACGATCGCAACCTGCGAGCCGCTCGACGTGGCCTGGGTGGCCGAGATCGAAGCGCACACGCGCAAGGTTGTGAAGCTCGTCGTCACGAGTCCGATCGAGCTGGCGCGCTACACGACCGAGTTCTATACCTTGTCGCGCTCGGTGCGCAATGCAGTCAAGTTGGGCGAGAACTCGGGCCTGGCGAGCTTCGAGCAGCTGGTGGAACTGGGCCGCAGCAACAAGCAGCTCGACGCGAACGACCAGGGCGTGGTGCAGGTGGTCGACTGGTTGTGGCAGTACGCCTTCGACCAGCGCGCCTCCGACATCCACCTGGAGCCTAAGCGCGAACGCAGCGTGATCCGCTTCCGCATCGACGGTGTGATGCACACCGTGTACCAGCTGCCGCCCGGCGTGATGAACGCGATGATCGCGCGCATCAAGCTGCTCGGCCGCATGGATGTGGTCGAGAAGCGGCGCC
>CANJKD010000043.1 GCA_947474415.1 Burkholderiales bacterium
ACTTCGGTGTGGCGCCCGCAGTGGCGCCGATGGTCGGCGGCTTCCTGTTCGTGCATGTGGGCTGGCATTCGATCTTCTGGTTCCTCACGGCCGTCGGCGTGGTGCTCTGGGCGGCCAACTACAGGTTGTTGCCCGAAACCCTGCACCTGAGCCAGCGCCAGTCGTTCAATGCGCGCAACCTGCTGAACGGCTACTGGGAAATGGGTTCGAGCCCGCGCTTCATGATGCTGGTGCTGGCCAGCGGCATTCCGTTCAACGGCATGTTCATGTATGTGCTGTCGGCGCCGGTGTTCCTCGGCGAGCACCTGCATTTGGCGCCGGGCCAGTTCTTCTGGTTCTTCATGCTCACCATCAGCGGCATCATGGGTGGCGCGTGGTTGTCCGGGCGCATGGCCGGGCGCGTCAAGCCACGGCACCAGATTCGCCAAGGCTTCCTGATCATGGTGCTGGTGTCGATCACCAACGTGGCGCTGAACCTGGCGTTCACGCCACAGGCCTGGTGGGCGATGATCCCGCTTGCCATCTACGCCTTCGGCTGGGCGCTGATGGTGCCGGTGGTGACGCTGCTGGTCCTTGACCTCGTGCCCGAACGGCGCGGCATGGCGTCGTCGTTCCAGGCCTGCGTCGGCAGCCTGGCCAATTCGGTGGTGGCGGGCGTGATCGCGCCACTGGTGATGCACTCCACGGTGTGGCTGGCCGTGGCCTCGTTGCTGATGATGAGCGTGGGCGTGCTCGCCTGGATCTGGGTCAAACCCCGGCTTGATTGAGCCAGCGGCCACAAGCCCCCCGGGGGTACCGCTCAAGTTGTGGCCTGGTTCGTCGATATGAGACCGAGATTCCTCGTTCCCTGTCCGGAGCCCCACCATGCCCGCCCGTCCAACGTTTTCGTTTCGCCCGCTGACCCTTGCCCTGCTTGCCACGAGCCTGGCAGGCCCAGGCACTTCGGCCCTTGCGGCCGAGAATGCGGCGCCTCTCAAAGCCACCGCAGCGGCCTCCAGCGCACGCGAAACGGCAGCCGAGACCGAACCCAAGGCCAAGGGCGAAAAGGGCGAGAAGGCCGAAGCGCCCAAGCGCACCGCCGCCCCGAAACCGGTGGATCCACTGGAGCACGTCCGAGAGCGATTGGCGGAAAAGTTGGGGGCCACAAAGCCTGCCGAGGTGCCCGAGCCCAATGTGGTGCGTGTCGTGACCCGTGCCACTGCGCCAGTGGCCAGCGCACGCGCACCGCGCCTGAATGCAGCCGCAAGCCGTGGCGACCCGCCCTCCCCGCTGGCCGAACGTCTCGCAACCGAGCACCGCGCTCGCGCTGAGGCGGCCCACGCCCAATGGGACTACGCCGGCAGCGGCGGCCCCGACACCTGGGGCCAGATGAAACCCGAATTTGCCCGCTGTTCGAGCGGCTTGAGGCAGAGCCCGATCGACATCCGCGACGGCATCAAAGTCAACCTCGATCCGGTGCAGTTCGACTACAAGCCGAGTGCTTTCCGCGTGCTGGACAACGGCCACACCGTGCAGGTGAATGTGGGGCCTGGCAACTCGATCGACGTCGGCGGGAGGCGCTATGACCTGGTCCAGTTCCACTTTCACCGGCCTTCGGAAGAGCGCATCAACGGCCGTCAGTTCGACATGGTGGTGCACCTGGTGCACAAGGACATCGACAACCGCCTCGCGGTCGTAGCCGTGCTGCTGGACCGCGGTAGCGCGCACCCGCTGGTGCAGAACGTCTGGAACAACCTGCCGCTCGAAAAGGGTGACGAGGTCGCAGCGCGCACCATGATCGACCTGAGTGCCTTGCTGCCCACCGAGCGCAGCTACTTCACCTACATGGGTTCGCTGACCACGCCGCCATGCAGCGAAGGCGTGCTGTGGATGGTGATGAAAGCACCCATGCCGATCTCGAGCGAGCAGATCGGCATCTTCGCCCGCCTGTACCCGATGAACGCGCGGCCGATCCAGTCGGTCAGCGGGCGCTTGATCAAGGAATCGAATTGATCCGATCTGTGGTGTTGGCTGCGGCACCCGCCGTGTCCGACTCGTCCTACAGGTGTTTGCCCCAGCGCCCGACAGACCGCGCCGGGGCGCCTCGGTACAGCGGATTCATCGGTTGACCGAGGCCTGACAAGGGCCTTGCGCAGACCGGGTGAAAGCAACTCTCACACCCCACTTCGTGCAAAGGAATCACCATGAACAAGGGCCGGGTCAAGGGTCGCGTCGAGCAGGTCAAAGGCAGCGTCAAGGAAGCCACCGGCAAGGCCTGAGAGTGTGTGAACTTTTCATATCTGCACCCTCTCCCCAAAGGAGCGAGGGAGCAAACGCAGCCACTTCGAAAAATTCAGAGGCTTTGAGCGGAGCCGGTGCACTCGGATTGCCATCCGCCCCAGCAGGGTGCCGCACGCGCAGTCGTGCATCACAAAGCGCGCTTTTCCCGTTTCTGAACCTCCTGTTGTGGTGCCTGACGGCCCAAGGTCTTCGCCAGTTCCGCGGCGACTGGCGCGTTCCTTGCCAGCCCCGACCTGCTCGGCACCGATTCGTGATCCCACACCACCGGCGGCCTCGCGGCGGCGCACCGGTGCAACGGCATGACACCCCATGATTTCAATCGGCGCGACTTGATCAAGGCGCTCGGCGTCGCCGGCAGCGGCTGGGCCGGGCTGGCCACGGCCCAGGCGCCGATCAGTCTGGGCTTCATCTACGTCGGCCCGAAAGACGACTGCGGCTACAACCAGTCGCACGCCGAAGCGGTGGCCGAGGTCAAGAAGGGGCCGGGCGCAATGCTGCTGTTCCCGACCTCGTTCGGCTACTTCGACCCGCACATGCTGGCCGTGGCCGCGAAGAACCCGAACGTGCGCTTCGCACACTGCGGCGGCATGTGGACCGAAGGCAAGCACCCGAAGAACACCGCCAGCTTCTTCGGCTACATCGCCGAAGGCCAGCACCTGAACGGCGTGATCGCCGGCCACATGACGAAGAGCAAGAAGCTCGGCTTCATCGCGGCCAAGCCGATCCCGCAGGTGCTGCGCAACATCAATGCATTCACGATGGGCGCGCGCTCGGTTGACCCGAGCATCACCACCACCGTGATCTTCACCGGCGAAGGGTCGATGGCCGTGAAAGAGGCCGAGGCCACCAACAGCCTGGCCGACCAGGGTGCCGACGTCTTCACAATTCACTTCGATGGCCCGAAGGTGATCGTCGAAACCGCCGCGAAGCGCGGCAAGTTCGTCTGCGGCTACCACGCCAGCCAGGCCAAGCTCGCGCCCGCAGCCTACCTCACCGGTGCCGAATGGAACTGGCTCGTGCCGTACAAAATAGTCATCGACGTCGCACGTGCCGGCAAGCCGCACCCGAACTTCGTGCGCGGCGGGTTGAAGGAAGGATTCGTCAAGACCTCGGCCTACGGTTCGATGGTCGGTGCACCAGCCAGGAAGGCCGCCGACGACGTCAAGGCGCTGATGCTGAAAGACGCCTTCGACACATTCAAGGGCGGCAGCGCCGGCCTGAAAGACGACACCGGCAAGCTCGTGATCCCGGCCGGCAAGGCCTTCAAGCAGACCGCCCCATCGCTCGAAGGCATGAACTACCTTGTCGAAGGCGTGCTCGGAAAAGCCTGAGGCCATCCGGGCTGACAACCACGCAACGCCCGGCATCATGAAGCTCTTTGCCAGCCGCCGCGACGCCCTCGAATCGGTGGCGCTGCCGGTGCTGGCCATGGCCGGTGCACTGCGCCGATACCGCGGCGTCAACGAGACCATCAGCAGCCTGCTGCTCGCCTATACCGCGATCGCTCTTTTCAAACACTTCGTCGAGGGCCCGATGCGCGACCCGGCTCGCCTGAACAAGCCCTCGACGCGCCCGCTCGACGAGGCCGTGCGCATCGGTGGCCTGTGGGTAACCGACATCCACTGGGGCCTGATGCTCGGCATCGCCGCCTGCGTGCTGCTCGGCCTGTGGCTGTTCTTCACCACCTCGGGGTTCGCCACCCCCGTGGTCGGCGGCAACGCGCGCGCCGCCAGGCTCGTCGGCCTGCAGAGCGGGCGCATTGTGGTCGTGGCCTGCGCCATCGGCGGTGCCTGCGCGGACCTGGTGGGTGGCATCGAAGTGGCGGCGGTGCACACCTCGGCGAACGCCGCGCTGATCGCCGGGCTCGGCTATGCCGGCATCCTCGTCGCCGTCGTCGCGCGCAAGAACCCGTGGGTGATCATGCCGGTGGCGGTGCTGTTCGGTGCTTCGGTTCGGCCGGCAGCCTGCTGCAGCGCCGGCTTGGCGTGCCCGACGCCTCGGTGCTGGTGCTGCAGGGCTTCGCCTTCCTGCTGATCCTGGCGAGCGAGGCCTTGCGTGGGCGGCTCCTCGCGGCCCGTGCGATGCTGCCTGTACCGGCGCCCGCCGCACCGCTGCCCGCCGTGATCAAAGCCAACGTTTGATGTCGATCCCCTCGTCGCTTCGCTCCTGCTCCCCGAGGGGGCGTTCAGCCGCCTTGAGGCGGCTCGTTGGCGGCTGATCGCGATCACATGGACAACACCACGCTGTTCCTGAACTTGCTCGTCGCGGTGCTTGGCGGCGCGGTGCGCGTCGGCACGCCGTTCCTGATGGTCAGCCTGGCCGAGTGCATCACCGAGAAGTCGGGCCGCATCAACCTCGGCCTCGAAGGCGTTCTGGTGTTCTCGGCGATGGCGGGTTTCGGCGGCGCTTACCTCAGCGGCTCGGTCTGGCTGGGCGTGCTCGCGGCCGTCGCCGAGATCCACCAGCGCCAGATGGACGTGCGCAACCGCAGCGGCGCGGTGCTGCTGATCAGCGAAGACCTCGACGAACTGCTCGCGCTCTCGGACCGCATCGCGGTGATGAGCGGAGGCCGCGTCGTGCACGAGGTGGCCGCGCTCGAAGCCGACCGCAACACGCTGGGCGCCTACATGGGCGGCCGCGCGCATTGAGCCCGGGCTCTTGCCCCGGTCGATGCCCATGTCCAACCCATGCCCCACGAGATCACGATGCTGACCCTCCCCGCGCAACCCGGCCCGTTCAGCTTCGACCCGGCGCACACGGCCGTCGTGATGATCGACATGCAGCGCGACTTCATCGAACCCGGCGGCTTCGGCGCGGCGCTCGGCAACGACATGTCGCTGCTCGCGCCGGTGGTGCCCGCCGCCTCGGCATGCTCATCGTCCACACCCAGGAATGCCACCGGGCCGATGGGCCGCATCCTGATCGTTGGTGATCGCGGGGCCGGCTTCGTGCTGGCGCTGATGCCGAAAGCCGGGGACATGGTGATCGCCAAACCCGGCAAGGGCGCGTTCTATGGCGCCCGGCTCGTACTTCCCCGAATTCAAGGAGCAGACCTTGGCGATGGTGCGCGCGCAAGGCGGCATCGTCGGCTGGACTGCCGCGCTGGCAGACGTGCGCAGCGTGTGACCGCCTTGCTCCCTCTCCAAGGGCCACGAAGAGGCCCCTTCGTGGCCTTTGGAGAGGGCAGGGGCGAAGCGGGGCTGGCGGGCGGCCCACTAGACTCTGCTCCCCTGACCCTTGCGGAGCGCTCCATGACCTTGATGATCCTCGGACTCGTGCTGTTCCTCGGCGTCCATTGCGTTTCCATCGCAGCACCCGCGTGGCGCGATGCACAAGTCGCGCAGCGTGGCGAAGGCGCATGGAAAGGCGTCTACTCGATCATTTCGATCGCCAGCTTCGTGCTGTTGATTTACGGCTACGGCCTGGCCCGGCAGTCGCCGGTCATGCTCTACACGCCGCCCACTGCCGCGCGCCACATCGCGCTGCTGCTGATGCTGCCGTTCTTCCCGCTGCTGTTCGCGACCTACCTGCCAGGGCGCATCAAGACCGCAGCGAAGCACCCGATGCTGCTGGCCGTGAAGCTCTGGGCGCTGGCGCACCTGCTCGCGAACGGCACGCTGCACGACGTGATCCTGTTCGGTGCCTTCCTCGTCTGGGCTGTCGCCGACCGCATCTCGGTCAAGCGCCGCAGCGTGGCACGCGTGGCGTCCTCGGCAGCGCCGTCAGTGGTGAACGACGCCACTTCGGTCATCGGCGGATTGGCGCTGTACGCGGTGTTCGTGGTGTGGGCCCATCGGTGGCTGATGGGGGTCTCGCCACTGGGTTGATCAGCCCGGCGAAGCGGCCGTTGTCGCCGCTTGTACCGGCGCTGCTTCCACCACCAGGCGGTTGATGGTGGCCAGCAGTTCCGCCCGGCTGAACGGCTTCGGGATGAAGGCGTCGGCACCCGCGCGATCAGCGGCGTCGCGGTCACGTTCCCGCGCCCGGCCGGTCAGCATCACCACCGGCTTGTGTCGCAGCCCGGGGTCTGCCCTCAGCTGCTCGCAGACCTGAAATCCGTTGAGCTCGCCAGGCATCGTCACGTCCAGCAGGATCAGGTGCGGGTCCACGGCCCGCGCTGCGGCCAGGCCCTGGTGGCCGTCGGCGGCTTCGAACATTTCGTGGTTCTCGTCCTCGAGTGCCCAGCGGATCAGGCGACGAATGTCGGACTGGTCTTCGATGACCAGGATGCGGCTCATGGCGAACCCGTGGGTTGCGCATCGGCGGGCAGGCTGACCGTGAAGCGCGCGCCCTGTTCGGGCACCGAGGCCAAGGTCAGGCTGCCCCCCATCAACTCGGCCAGCGTGCGCGACAACGCCAGTCCCAGCCCGGTACCGCCGTGCTGATAGCTGATGCGGGCATCGCCCTGGACGAACTTCTCGAAGATGAGCTGCTGCATGCCTTGCAGAATACCCGGCCCGGTATCGTCGACGTGAATGCGAACGGTGTTACCAGCCAACTCGCCCCGGATCGTCACGCTTCCTTCCGGCGTGAACTTGACGGCGTTCGACAGCAGATTGTTGAGGATCTGCTTCAGCCGCAGCCCGTCGCACACCAGCGTTGCGGGCAGGTCGTCAGCCAGGTGCACGGTCAACTCGATGCCTTTGGCGGCGGCGGCGGCGGCCAGCGCGAAGAAGTCGGACGAGCCTTGCAGCAGGGCGCGCAGGTCGACCGGCTCATTCGCCAGCCGCATCGCGCCCGCTTCCACCTTCGCCAGGTCGAGGATCTCGGTGAGCAGTGCATTGAGGTATTCTGCACCCTTGCGGATCATGCCCGCTTGCTCGCGGAACACGGGTTGTTCCAGGCGATGTTCCATCAGTTCGGCGAAGCCGCGAATGCTGGTGAGTGGGGTTCGCAACCCGTGCGAGATGGCCGTGAGAAATTCGCTCTTCGACTGGCTTGCGGAATTCGCCAGGGCCTCGCTGACCCGCAATGCCTCGTTGATGTGCTCCAGGCGCCGAAAACTGACCGTGAAGGTCGCCGCGCCCAAGGCCACGGATCCGGTGAGCAGCAGCGTCAACAACAGCGTCACGTTGCGGGTTTCGTGCCATTCGGCCAAGGCCTCGTCCCGGCCGGTGGCGACCAGCACGTAGAGGGGGTAGGACGCCACGCGGCGGTAGGCGGTGATGCGGTCCACCCCGTCCAGTGAACTCGGGCCCCCGTAGTGCCCCTCGATACCCCACCTTTCACGCGCGAAGTCACTTGAGGCGCCCAGCGAACTGCCCGTCCGGCTGCTCAGGCCGCCGATGACCCGGGTGCGAACGCCGAGGTCGGTGCCGACCAGTTGCACGCCACCCGAAGCGCCCAGCGCCACGCGCTGGTACACCGCCTCGAAGTAGGCCGGGTCGAGCGAGGCCACCACCACGCCGAGAAGCGTGCCGTCGGCAGCGGCGATGCGGCGCGACAACGGGATCGTCCACTTCTGCGACACCTTCCCGATCACCGGTTTGCCGATGAACAGGTCATCGGGGTTCGTCACGCGTTGTGCCGGGGTCAGCGACCAGGAGGCCAGGTGAACCCGCACATGTTCGCGATCAGACAGGTCCACATGGCCGCTCTTCCGGCCGTCCGGGTCGAGGGTGCTGCCGATGAACCGCCCTGCCGCATCGACCACTGTCAACTGCACCAGGATGTTCGGCACCAAGCCGGTTTCGCTGGCGAAGCCTGCAAGGTCCAGCGGTGCCTGGTGGCCGGCCACCACCGCGTCGCGCACCCGTTCGGTCGCCAGGTCGGCGCTGGCGAACACCCGCACCGTCTGTTCTTCGAGCGCGCGCGCCAGATTCGTGTTCTCGCGGAATGCGTGGCTCAGCTCGTCGCGTTCCTGCAGGTGCAGCCTCACGCCCACCGAAGCCCAGACGCCGAGCAGCAGCAGCGCCGCTCCCGCGAGCACCAGCCGGGTCGGTCCGTTCAGTCGGAGTGCGGCCCGCAGCCGGCTCAGCGCTGGCCGAGCGACTTGCTTCATGGTGGTAACTCGCGGCGACATGCAAAATAATTGTTTCAAATAGACACGCCGAAAAATATCACATGTAACGATAAAGTGCTGTGTCAAATTCACCATTTCGGCGTGACCCGAATCGAACTCTCAAGCCCCGAGGTGGCGGCGTCGGTGCCCAGCGCGAACGGCACCTGGCCGGTGGCCACCGCGTAGGCTGAGCCGGAGTTGGAGCCGCCGCTCACACAGGCAGGGTCGAAGGGGTTCGGCACGGCGCCATGCGGCGAACGCGTGCCGACCAGCCCGGTCGCGAACTGGTCGAGATTCGTCTTGCCGACGGGGATCGCGCCCGCGTCCACGAGCCGCTGCACCACGGCCGCGTGCTGCGCGGCCGGTCCGCTGGCGAAGTTTGGGCAGCCGGCGGTGGTGGGCAGGCCGGCGACGTCGATGTTGTCTTGCACCGCGAACAGCACGCCGAGCAGCGGCTGGGCTTCGAAGGCCGCAGCGCCGTCGCGCGGGATCAAGGCATCGCAGGCGTTGGCCGTGCGCAGCAGTTCGGCCTCGGGGACCCGGCTGATCCAGGCGGTGGGCGCGAGCTGCGGCGCATCGTCCAGCAGCTGCAGCACCAGGCTCCGCACCGATGCGGTGCCGTTCAGCAGGCGGCGGCGGATTTCGCGGCGCGTGCGTGGTCTTGGGTTCATCCGGATTGCCCGTATTTGTGCATACAGTCTTGAATGCATGATGGGCAATGCGCTGCTTGAGCAGCTTCCGTGCCGGGTTTCGACGGCGCGGTTCGGCGTGCGCACGGCCATGGCCCGATGCCGCGTGACAATCGCCGGGCCGCCGCCGGGCGCCCACCCTTCGCGGTTCGAGAGGCACCATGAACTTCAAGCTCGCCGTTTCTTCCCTCGCCACCGCCACCACTGTCGCTGCGCTGCTCGCGGCGTGCACCCCACCGGCGGGTTCGACCTTGCCCGGCGTGGTCGAGGCCGAACTGGTGCGCGTGGCCGCACCGGCTGCCGGTCGGCTGGTGGCGCTGACAGCCAC
>CANJKD010000044.1 GCA_947474415.1 Burkholderiales bacterium
CGGGCGCGCTGATGCTCGACTTCCTGACGCATGGCAGCGGCGCCGGCCGGGCCGCGCACGACGCGGTTCTGCAGGCCATCGAGCGCGTGCTGATCGAGGGCCCGCGCACCGCCGACCTGGGCGGCAGCGCTTCCACCACCGAGCTTGGCGAGGCGATCGCGCGTCGCGTCGGCAGCGGCTGAGTGCCGCGCGGCTTCGGGTAAGCTCCCGGCAACTGAACTTTCCGCCCGCCGCGCGATGTCCGAACCTCATTCCGTTCGCCCCCCACGCGGGGGCGAACGGCACAACGCGCCACCGGTTGATCGCCGCACGCTGTTCCAGCGGCTGGTGGAGCTGATCGCCCCGGGCCCCGATTCTCGCGATGAGTTGATCGAATCGCTGGCCGAGGCGGAACACAAGGACCTGATCTCGCCCGAGTCGCGCATGATGCTCGAAGGCGTGATCCACATGGCCGACATGACGGCCGGCGACGTGATGGTCGCCACCCGGCGCATGGACCTGCTCGACATCGATTCGCCCTACGACGACCTGTTGCACCTCGTGATCGACACCGGCCATTCGCGCTTCCCGGTCTACGAGGGCCAGCGCGACAACGTGATCGGCATCCTGATGACGAAAGACCTGCTCAAGCTGCAGCGCTCGCCCGACCTGAACCTGCGCACGCTGCTGCGCCCGGCGGTGTTCGTGCCCGAGTCGAAAGGCCTGAACGAGTTGCTGCAAGACTTCCGCGCGAACCGCAACCACCTGGCGATCGTGATCGACGAGTTCGGCACCACGGCCGGGTTGATCACGATCGAAGATGTGCTCGAAGAAATCGTCGGCGAGATCGAAGACGAGTTCGACGACAAGGACGGCGAGTCGGGCATCTACACACTGGCCGATGGCAGCCAGCGCGTGGCCGGGGATGTGGAGATCCAGGCCGTCAACGGCGCCTTCGGCACGTCGCTACCGACCGATGTGTTCGACACCATTGGCGGCCTGGTGGCGCACGAACTGGGCCGCGTGCCGAGGCGCGGCGAGGCGGTCGAGATCAGTGAGCTGGTGTTCACCGTGATGCTGACCCGGGGCGGTGCGGTGCGCTGGTTCAAGGTGACACGCGCGTCGTCTGTGGCGGGCGCTGCGGACGGCGCTTGAACTGGCCCCGGACGCTGAGTCAGGGCGCCGGGCCGCGCTTTGGGCTCGAACCCCCTCCAGGCTTCGCGCTCGAAGCCCTGGCCGCTGCCGCGCTCGGCGCCTTGCACAGCCTGCCCTTCGTCTACACGCAGGCGTGGCCCTTGCAGATGGCCATCGTCGCCTGGCTGGCGTGGCGTGCGGCTGCGGCGTCGCCTCGGCGTGCGGCCGGGCTGGGGCTGGTGTTCGGCACCGCCTGGCTGGCGGCCGGCACCTGGTGGCTGTACATCAGCCTGCACCGCTACGGCGGCCTGCCGGCTGCGCTGGCAGTGGCGGCGATTACGTTGTTGAGCGCCTTCATGTCGCTCTACCTCGCGCTGGCGCTTGCCGCGTTCGCGCGCTGGCGCACGGGTTGCGGCTGGCGCGATGCCTTGCTGTTCGCAGCGCTGTGGCTGCTCACCGAACTGGCGCGCGGCGTGATCTTCACCGGCTTCCCGTGGCTGGCCAGCGGCTATGCCCACATCGACGGCCCGCTCGCGGCACTGGCGCCGTGGATCGGCGTCTACGGCATCGGCTTCGTGGCCGCGGGGCTGGCGGCCTGGCCGGTGCTGAACCGCAGTCGCGCGCCAGGCTCGCGGGCGATTCCGTTCATTGCGCTGGCGCTCTTGCTGGCCGCTGCGGCGCTCATCGGCCCAGGCCAGCTCACCCAGGCCGGCGGCACGCTCAAGGTCACGCTGCTGCAGGGGAATGTGGCGCAGGACGAGAAGTTCGCGCTCGCGCAGATGCCGCAGGCGCTGGCCTGGACGCGCGCGCAATTGCTGGCTGCGCGCGGTGACCTGGTCGTGGCGCCCGAGACCGTGATTCCGCTGCTGCCGAGCCAGCTCGACCCGGTGTACTGGCAGTCGCTCGTCGATCACTTCCAGCGCGGCCCACAGGCCGCGTTGATCGGCCTGCCGCTCGGCGATGGGGACGTCGGCTACACGAATTCGGCGGCTGGCATTTCGGCTGCAACGGTGGCCCTGGCCGGCGGCTTCTACCGCTACGACAAGCACCACCTCGTGCCCTTCGGCGAGTTCATTCCGACCGGCTTCCACTGGTTCACGCAGCTGATGCGCATTCCGCTCGGCGACTTCAACCGTGGCCCGGTCGGCGCCCCGTCGTTCGCGTTTCGCGGCGAGCGCATCGGCGCCAACATCTGCTACGAAGATCTGTTCGGCGAAGAACTGGCGAAGCGCTTTGAAGACGTTGCGACAGCGCCGACCATGTTCGCCAACATCAGCAACATCGGCTGGTTCGGCGACACCATCGCGATTGACCAGCACCTGCAGATTTCGCGCATGCGCACGCTCGAATTCCAGCGGCCGATGCTGCGTGCCACCAACACCGGCGCCACCGTGGTCATCGACGACACGGCCCGCGTCACAGACAGCCTGCCGCGTTTCACGCAGGGCGTGGTCGACGCCACCGTGCAGGGCCGCACCGGCCTCACACCGTTCGCCTGGTGGGCGTCGCGCTTCGGGCTGTGGCCGCTGGCGCTGGCGGCGGCTGCGCTTGTGGCCGGGCCAGCGCTCCGCCGCCGCCGTTTGCCCGGCCGGCGTTGACCCCCTTGCGGCCTGGGCCGGCATGGAGGCCACACCCTAGAATCCGCTGCACCCGCGCCTGGGCTCGATGCCCGCCCATGCCCGCTTGATGCCCGTTCACTCCCCGACCTTCATGCTCACCTTTCAGCAAATCATCCTCAAGCTGCAAGACTATTGGGCAGCGCAAGGCTGTGCATTGCTGCAGCCCTACGACATGGAAGTGGGCGCCGGCACCAGCCACACCGCCACCTTTCTGCGTGCACTCGGGCCCGAGCCCTGGAAGGCCGCTTACGTGCAGCCGAGCCGCCGCCCGAAGGATGGCCGCTATGGCAACAACCCGAACCGGCTGCAGCATTACTACCAATATCAGGTGGTGCTGAAGCCCGCGCCAAGCAACATCCTCGAGCTCTACCTGGGCTCGCTCGAAGTGCTGGGCTTCGACCTGAAGGCGAACGACATCCGCTTCGTCGAGGACGACTGGGAGAACCCGACGCTGGGCGCCTGGGGCCTGGGCTGGGAGGTCTGGCTGAACGGCATGGAAGTCACGCAGTTCACCTACTTCCAGCAGGTCGGCGGCATCGACTGCAAGCCCATCACCGGCGAGATCACCTATGGCTTGGAGCGCCTGGCGATGTACCTGCAAGGCGTCGACAACGTCTACGACCTGACCTGGACCGAAGGGCCCGGAGGCAAGCTCAGCTATGGCGATGTCTATCACCAGAACGAGGTCGAGCAGAGCACCTACAACTTCGAGCACAGCGACGCCGAGTTCCTGTTCACGGCCTTCGCGGCGCACGAGAAGCAGTCGAAGCATTTGATGGATGCGAAGCTCGCGCTGCCCGCGTATGAACAGTTGCTGAAGGCCGGCCACAGCTTCAACCTGCTCGATGCGCGCGGCGCCATCAGCGTGACCGAACGCGCCGCGTACATCGGGCGCATCCGCAACCTCGCACGTGCGGTGGCGCAGAGCTACCTCGAGAGCCGCGCGCGCTTGAGCTTCCCGATGGCGCCGAAGGCCTGGGCCGATGAGGCGCTGGCGCAGCTTGCGCGCCAGCAAGAAAAGAAAAAGGCTGCGTGATGACGATGCAGGCCATGAACATGCAGAGCGCTGTGAACACGAAAAACCTGCTCGTCGAATTGTTCGTCGAAGAGCTGCCGCCGAAGGCCTTGAAGAATCTCGGCGAGGCTTTCGCCAACGGCCTGGCCGACAGCCTGAAGGCGCAAGGCCTGGCCGGTGAGCACTCGGCCGTGACGCCGTTCGCGTCGCCACGCCGGCTCGCCGCGCACATCAGCGCCGTGGGGAGTCAAGCGGCCGACAAGTCGGTGTCGCAGAAGCTGATGCCCGTTAGCGTCGGCATCAATGCTGACGGCGAAGCCACGCCCGCGTTGTTGAAGAAGCTTGCTGCGCTCGGCGCCGATGCGTCGGCTGTGCCACACCTGAAGCGGCAGATCGACGGCAAGGCCGAGGCGCTGTATTTCGACAGCGTTGTGACGGGCGCGACGCTGGCCGAAGGCCTGCAGAAGGCGCTCGACAAGGCCCTGGCCGACCTGCCGATTCCGAAGGTGATGCAGTACCAGTTGGCCGACGGCTGGACCAGCGTCAATTTCGTGCGCCCTGCCCATGGGCTCGTGGCCTTGCACGGCGCCGACGTGGTGCCGGTGCACGCGCTCGGCCTCGAATCAAGGCGCGCGACCCACGGCCACCGCTTCGAAGCGGCCATGAATCCGGTGCTGTTGCAGCATGCCGACCACTACGCCGCGCAGCTGGAAACGCAAGGCTCGGTGATCGCCAGCTTCGCGAAGCGCCACGCCAAAATCGCGCGCCAGTTGCAAGCTGTAGCAGCGGCCGAAGGCTTGACGCCGGTCGAAGACGTGGCCTTGCTCGACGAGGTGTGCGCGCTGGTCGAGCGCCCGAACGTGCTGCTGTGCCGCTTCGAGGAAGAGTTTCTGGCGGTGCCGCCGGAATGCCTGATCCTGACGATGAAGGCGAACCAGAAGTACTTCCCGCTGCTCGACGCGGCGGGCAGGTTGACGAACAAGTTCCTGGTCGTCAGCAACATCACGCCGGCCGACGCCAGCCGCGTGGTCGAAGGCAACGAACGCGTCGTGCGGCCACGCCTGGCGGATGCGAAGTTCTTCTTCGATCAAGACCGCAAGAAGACGCTGGCCTCGCGCGTGGCGGGGCTGGACAAGGTGGTGTATCACGGCAAGCTCGGCACGCAGGGCGAGCGTGCGCTGCGCGTGCGCGCCATTGCCAGCAGCCTCGCCGAGCAAGCGTTCGCGTACGAGATGCTTGCGAGCGACGTTGATCGTGCCGCCATGCTGGCGAAGACCGATCTGCTCACCGACATGGTCGGCGAGTTCCCGGAACTTCAAGGCGTGATGGGCGCCTGCTACGCGCGCCACGATGGCGAGAGCGAAGCCGTGGCCCAGGCCATCGAAGACCACTACAAGCCGCGCTTCGCCGGTGACGAATTGCCGCGCTGCGAAGTGGGCTTGATCGTCGCACTGGCCGACAAGCTGGAAACCCTCGTCGGGCTGTTCGGCATCGGCCAATTGCCCACCGGCGACAAAGACCCGTTCGCGCTGCGCCGCCACGCGCTCGGTGTCATCCGCATGCTGACCGAGCGGCGTGTCGCCATCGATCTCGGACCGCTGATCGCACTGTCGGTGTCCGCCTTCGGCCCGGCCATCAAGGACCCGGGCGCACCGCTCACCGACTTCATCTTCGAGCGCCTCGCCGGCAGCCTGCGCGAGCAGGGCTACAGCGCGCAGGAGGTCGATGCGGTGCTGTCGTTGCGCCCCGCGCGGCTGGCCGATGTGGGGGCGCGGCTGGCGGCCGTGCGCGCGTTTGCCGCAATGCCCGAGGCGGCTTCGCTGGCGGCGGCCAACAAGCGGATCGGCAATATTCTGAAGAAATCTGATGCGCCGGACGGCGTGTTCTCGGCCGGCGCGCTGGTCGAACCAGCCGAGAAGGACCTGTATTCAGCGATGGACCGGGTCGGTGCCATGGCGAGAGGGCACTTCGAGCGTGGCGACTACGAGCGCGCGCTCAGCGAACTGGCCGCGCTTCGCTCGGCAGTCGACGGCTTCTTCGACACGGTGATGGTGAATGCCGAAGACTTGGCGCTGCGCAACAACCGCTTGTGGTTGCTCAGGAATTTGCACACCGACATGAACCGTGTCGCCGATCTGTCGAAGTTGGCGGCCTGAGCGCCGACGCTGAATAATCGCACCATGAACCGCCAACAGCAGATCGACAAGTTCCTGCTCGCAGCGCACCACTTGGCGCTGTCGCGCTTGGGCGCGGAGCCGACGCGCATCGAGCCAGTGCGGGCGCAACTGGCGCGCTGGCGCGTGCAATCCGGGCTGACCCGTTCCGACCCGTATTGGGATGAGTGGCAGCGGCTCCTGGTGGCTGATCTGGCCGAGATCGAGCGTGTGGTTTGCGCCGACGACGAGCACGGCGCCGTGTTGCGAAGCGTCTCGCCGATGTCGACGCTGATCACCCAGGGCGAGCGTGCAGTTCTTCTTCGCGAAGCCCGCAGCGCATGACCCGCGAGCAACTGGAACATGTGCTTCGCGCTGCGGCAGTGATCGCGAACGAGAACTCGATGGTCGTCGTCGGCGGTCAAGCCATTCTGCTGCCCTTCCCCAACGCACCTGCCGCGCTGTTGGTGTCGCGCGAGATTGACCCCGCGCGCGCGCCGATCGCAAGCGTACTGGCCTGGGCCCGGCGCCGCGCCATCGAAGCTTCCCCATGACCCCCACCAAACTCATCATCCTCGACCGCGACGGCACGATCAACGAAGACCGTGACGACTACGTCAAGTCGCCCGAGCAATGGATTCCGATTCCGGGCGCGCTTGAAGCCATCGCACGGCTCAACCATGCGGGCTGGCACACGGTGGTGGCCACCAACCAGTCAGGCCTGGGCCGCGGGCTGTTCGACATGTCTACCCTGAACGCGATGCACGTGAAGATGAACCAGATGCTCGCCAAGCAGGGTGGGCGTATCGATGCGGTGTTCTTCTGTCCGCATGCGCCGGCCGATGCCTGCAACTGCCGCAAGCCCCTGCCGGGCCTGTTCGAGCAGATCGGTGAACGCTTTGGCGTCAACCTGGCCGAGGTTCCGGTGGTGGGCGACTCGCTGCGCGACCTGCAGGCCGGCATGGCCGTGGGCTGCCCGCCGCACCTGGTGCGCACCGGCAAGGGGGCACGCCTGAACGCGGACGAGGTCGCCGAACTGTGCAATGCGGTTCCGGGCACGATGGTGCATGCCGACCTCACGGCGTTCGCGGAACACCTGATCCAGACCGAGCGCAAGGGCCGGGCGCAACCCGGCGAGTCCGATTCGGCTTACGGGAGTTTCGACTGATGGGCGCGTTGTTGAACACCGTCCGCTCGGCGCTGTTCGTGCTGTTCATGGCCGTCACCGTGATCCCCTGGGCGCTGGCCGTGCTGGTCGTTTCAATCTTCGCGCGCGGCAACGTTGTCTACTGGATGTGCGTGGGCTGGTTGCGCACCGCCATCTGGGGTGCCAAGCTGATTTGCGGCGTGCACGCGCGGCTGCACGGCTTCGAGCACCTGCCCGACTCGCCGGTGGTGCTGCTGCCCAAGCACCAGTCGACCTGGGAGACCTTCGCGTTCCCCGGCCTGATGCCGCACCCGCTTTGCTATGTGTTCAAGCGCGAGTTGCTCTACATCCCGTTCTTCGGCTGGGCCATGGCGCGCATGGACATGATCCACATCGACCGCAGCAAGCGCACCGAGGCCTGGAACCTGGTGGCCGAACAGGGCCGCCGCTTCATGGACAAGGGCCACTGGGTCATCATGTTCCCCGAAGGCACGCGTGGGCCACGTGGCGGCAAGGGCACCTACAAGGGCGGGGGCACTCGGTTGGCCATTGCCACCGGCCGCCCGGTGCTGCCAGTGGCCGTGACCTCGGCACGCTGCTGGCCTCGCAAGAGCTTCGTGTTGCGGCCCGGTGTGATCGACGTGTCGATCGGTCGGCCGATCGCCAGCGAAGGCCGCAAGCCCGACGAACTGATGCGCGAGGTCGAAGCCTGGATCGAAGCCGAGATGCGCCGGCTGGACCCCGACGCCTATGTGGGCCAGGCCGTGCCGCCCGCAGCCCCCAACTCCGCCCGCCAGCCCTGAGGCCCACGACCGTGCGCCACCGCCCTGCCGCCCCGGAGTCGCCTCAGCTGATGCTGTTCGATGAACCGGTGCCGCGTTTGACGTCTGTCGCACATGACCCGCCCATCTCTTCGCTGCCACCTTCGCGCCCCTTCGTTCCACCCGCGCGAACCCCTGAATCCGTGTCCATCGCCAGCGTGCTTGCCACCGCTGTCTTCCGCCACCCGCAGGCCGATCGTGAGATCCGCCTGAACCAGCACGTGGTCGGCTACGCGCTCAAGCGGGCCCGCCGCCGCAGCATCGGCTTCGTCGTCGGCACCGACGGGCTGAGCGTGAACGCGCCCAAGTGGCTGGGTGTGCAAGACATCGAATCGGCGCTGCATGAAAAGGCGGCCTGGATCCTGCGCAAGCTGCAGGAACAGCAGGAGCGCGCGCAGCGCGCGCTGGCCGCAAAGGTCGACTGGCGCGACGGCACCTCGATTCCCTTCCTCGGCGAGACCGTCATCATCGTGCTCGACGCGCGCGCCGGCCTTACCGAACAGGGCACGGTGCTGAACACCGATGCGCAAAGCCTGCCCGGGGTGCCGAGGCTCACTCTGCACGTGGGCCTGCCGCACACCGCCACGCCGGCGCAGATCCGCGACACCGTGCAGAGCTGGCTGCAGCGCCAGGCGCGGCGCGTCTTCGAGGAACGCTGCGCGCATTTCGCGCCGCAACTCGGCGTGCGCATCAAGCGCATGAGCTTGTCATCGGCGCAGACGCGCTGGGGCAGTGCCAGCGCCGACGGCTCGATCCGCCTGAACTGGCGGCTCATCCACTTCGCGATGTCCAGCATCGACTACGTGGTGGCGCATGAACTTGCGCACCTGCGCGAGATGAACCACAGCCCGCGTTTCTGGGACGTGGTGCGCTCCGTGCTGCCCGACTTCGAACAGGCGCGCGGCAGCCTGAAAGACGGGCTGGTGCCGCTGCTCGACTGAAGGTTCGCGCCGCCGACCGCGCGCTACCCGCCGCACGCCTCACGAAAGGCCTCCATGCCGCTGAGCTGGAACGAAATCGAGTCTCGCGCGATCACGTTCAGCAAGGAATGGTCCACCGAACCTTCCGAGCGCGCCGAGCCCGCCGAGCCCCAGAGCTTCTGGAACGCCTTCTTCCATGTGTTCGGCATCGAGCGGCGGCGCGTGGCCAGCTTCGAGCAGCAAGTGGCCATCGCGCGCGCCGACCACAAGCTCAAGCAGGGCCGCATCGACGGCTTCTGGAAGGGCGTGCTGCTGATCGAACACAAGAGCGCCGGTCAGAGCCTCGACCGCGCCTTCGTGCAGGCGGTCGATTACTTCGACGGCATCATCGAACGTGACCTGCCGCGCTACGTGCTCGTCCGTGACTTCACCTGGCTGCGCCTGTTTGATTTCGAGACCGGCACCGAAACCGAGTTCGCCCTGAAAGACTTGCACA
>CANJKD010000045.1 GCA_947474415.1 Burkholderiales bacterium
TGCACGAAACAGCGCCTCGTGGAGCATACGTTACAAACTATTATGGCACTACATTTCACTCTTTGAGCGACCCCCAGCATCCATGCGGGCTAGCGGCCGACGAGATCGGGAAACGGGCCGGAAAGTGACAAAGTCGGGCTAGGCCGGCCAGCATCAAGGCCCAAGTCGTCGGTTAGGGTATCGGGTCGATATCCGAACGCATCTGGGCCGCGTAGAAGTCGCCATTGCTGACAGTGCCGGCCAAGACGATGTCCTGCCAATTGCCGTCTTCGACCAAGTTGATCCCGTTCGCATAGGCCTCCAGGGGCACTGGGCCTCCGTCCGAGCGGAAGTTGATGTGGAAGAACGTGTTTCCAGCAACGCCGCTCAGCTCGGAAGTGTCGCTGAGCACGAGACTGCCATCCTTCGTTTGCTCCCAGAAGTTGTACTGGTTGCTGAACGTCGTGGTGAGCTTCGCGCCATCCCAGAGGCCATAATCTTGGTTGATCGTTTCGCAGCAGAAAGCGACACTCTGAATCAGGGTGCCATTCTGGTAGGTGTTGCCGGTGACTGTGCCATTCACCTCCGTGTCTTCCAGCTGAACCAGGTAGTTGTTGGCCGCTTGGGCCGACGTCGCCGCAAGGATCGCCATCGACGCTGCGGTCAGTAAAGCTAAAATTTTCATGATGCAATTCCCCCGTTAAAGTGAAAATGTCTGCCCACGCGCGCAATTCGGCGAAGTCCTCTAGTCAACCGTGGGTCCCAGTTTTGGGTGCAAGTGCAGATTCAGGTTCGGCAGTGACACGCGGTACTCAAATCGCCACAGAGGCTAGTCGAGCGATTCCGTTCTGACGCTCTCATTGCGCGCAGGTCTACCCTCTGAATGCGGGGGGAGGTGAAACCTCTAGGATAGGTCTGATCAATAGCCATCCAGCAGGTGCTGCAACGGGATCGCATGAATTCGGTGTTTGCCGGATCGATGCACGCACCGAAGCGGGCTGTGAAGGCGTCTTCATGTCACTTCGGCCCGATTTCACGCCGCATTCGTCATCTGCGTGCGGACTTTTCTATCCAGTAGGTCAAGCGTTTCACGCGCAATCCACAGATTGCTCAGCCCGAACATCGTGACGAGTTGGGCCGTGTCTTTCTTCAGCCCACGGTAGCGCACCTTCACATGCCAGAACTGGCGCTTGATGACCCGAAACCGGTGCTCGAGTCGGGGTAATGGGGCGCGGCACTGGCATGGTCTGTCTTCACTCGAACCGACATCGGCCGCCTACCCGTGAACCGAATCCACGGATCAGGACAGTGGTTCAGTCGCCTGTGCCAGCGCGATGCAACGCTTCCCGGAACGCAACGCCACCGGACGCCACCCTGAAGGGTTGCAGCCATGCCCTGATCCGGTTGACGGTCTTGACATTTGGCACCGTTGCCTGGAAGTCCTCGAACGCCCTCCACGCCTGGTCCAAGTGACCCGCGCATCATCGCCATGGGCGAAGTACGCCCTTTCCGCGACCGAGCTATTCGTCCTGGATGCTCCCGAGGAAGCTCCCGGTCTTCGTGATGCCCTGCGCTTGGGCCGCCGCTGATTCGGCAGCGAACCCGGCGGCGACGAGCGCCGCGACCAGATGGCCTTCTTGCTCTTCTCTGTGACTCGCGATCTGGCGCCGTGGGTTGTCACTCGCTCAGGTAGTCGGTCACCTGCACCCACTTGCCGTTCTGGACCTGCGACAGCCGAGTCCGGTTCGTGCCGAGGTGCTTCGTCTTGGAGAAGACGATCTCGTCGGCGCCGAACATGTCGCGCGGCCGCGTGTACTTCTGCAGGGCCGCGATAAAGGTCTCGGTCGTCAGGGCGGGCCTAGCCCGGCGGGCGACGTCGGCGAAGATGCTGATCACCAGGTCGCCGTAGACCGACATGATGGTCGGCTCCTCGTTGAACTTGGCCTTGTAGGCTTGGCCCCAATCGCGGATGTTCTTCGAGGCATCGTCCGGCCAGGTTGCCGGTCTTGTGAATGTCGCTGATGGGTCGCTCTGCAAAGCTTGGCATAGACCCCTATGCATAGGGGTCGAACAGCGTCATTCATCCGCCATCGATGACCGGCAGCTTCCACCTGATTGCGGCCATTCGACCGTCACGCCCCGACAGACCCTGGCTTGTCGTTCGCAGCACGACAACCGCCGCCGCGAACTCATCACCGGCCCGCCTCTCACCCCCGCGCCAGCACCCCCCGCAACGCCGCCCCCGTGTGGCTCGCCTTGCACTTCACCAAGGCTTCCGGCGTGCTGCCCATCACCACCGCACCGCCATTCACGCCGCCTTCGGGGCCGAGGTCGATAACCCAGTCGGCCTCCGCAATCACGTCGAGGTCGTGTTCGATCACGACCACGCTGTGGCCGCCGTCGACGAGCCGGTGCAGCACGCGGATCAGCCGCTCCACATCGGCCATGTGCAGGCCCACCGTGGGCTCGTCGAGCACGTACAGCGTGTGTGGCGCCTTGTTGCCGCGCCTTGTGACGTCATCTCTGACCTTGCTCAGTTCGGTGACGAGCTTGATGCGCTGCGCCTCGCCGCCGCTCAGCGTGGGTGAGGGCTGGCCGAGCGTGAGGTAGCCCAGGCCCACGTCCTTCAGCAACCGCAGCGGGTGCGAGATGTTCGGCATCGAGCCGAAGAAGTCGACGGCTTCATCGACCTCCATCTTCAGCACGTCGCCGATGCTCTTGCCCCGCCAACTGACGGCCAGCGTCTCGGCGTTGAAGCGCGCGCCGTGGCAGACCTCGCAAGGCACTTTCACGTCGGGCAGGAAGCTCATCGCGATGGTGCGCACGCCCTGCCCTTCGCAGCCGGCGCAGCGGCCGTCGCCGGTGTTGAAGCTGAAGCGGGCCGGTGCATAGCCGCGCGCGCGGGCTTCCAGGGTGTCGGCGAAGAGCTTGCGGATCGTGTCCCAGAAGCCGATGTAGGTGGCCGGGCAGGAACGCGGCGTCTTGCCGATCGGCGTCTGGTCGACTTCGAGCACGCGGTCGATGAAACCCCAGCCGTCGATGCCTTCGCAGCCCTGCCAGTTCGGCTTGCCACCCCGCACGTTGATGAACTGCAGGTTCGCAAGCAGCACGTCGCGCGCGAGGGTGGACTTGCCCGAACCGCTGACGCCGGTGACGGCGACGAGTCGTTTCAGGGGGATGTCGACCGTGACGTCACGCAGGTTGTGGAGGCTGGCGTTCTTGATGGTGAGGGGGCCGTATTTTTCGCGGTCCATGTGGGACACGGCGGGCTCGCTGCGCTCGCCCATCGCCCTCTCCCCGGAGGGGCGCGGGAGCAAGACGGAGCGACGCGGCTGCAGGGGGTGGGTCAGCGGATGAGCCAAGAAGCGGCCGGTGACCGATGCAGGCACGCGCGCCAGGTCGGCGGCGCTGCCTTCGGCCACCAGATTCCCGCCGCGCTTGCCGGCGCCGGGGCCGATGTCGATGATGTGGTCGGCGCGGCGGATCGTGTCTTCGTCGTGCTCGACGACGACCAGCGTGTTGCCCTTGTCGCTCAGCGTTTGCAGCGCATTCAGCAGCACCTGGTTGTCGCGCGGGTGCAGGCCGATGGTCGGCTCGTCGAGCACGTAGCACACGCCTTGCAGGTTGCTGCCGAGCTGCGCCGCCAGGCGGATGCGCTGGGCCTCGCCGCCGCTGAGCGTGGGCGCGGCGCGGTCGAGCGTCAGGTAGCCGAGGCCCACTTCTTCCAGGAATTCGAGGCGGCTCTTGATCTCGCTAACCACATCGCGGGCGATCTCGGCCTCGCGGCCGACGAGCTTCAACCCCTCGACCCAGGCGCGCGCATCGGCGACCGGCCATTGCGCGATCCAGGCGATCGAATGGCTGTCGAAGGTGACGAGGCGCGAGGCCGGGTTCAGCCGTGTCCCGGCGCAGTCCGGGCAGGGTTCGTCGACCAGGCCTTCGACCTCTTGCTCCTCGGACGGGAAGCTCTGCTCGCGGCCCTTGGCGCCGTCGTCCTTGACCGAATCGTCGTAGGCCTTGCGCTGCTCGCGCGTCAGCGCCAGCCCGGTGCCGACGCAGGTCGTGCACCAGCCGTGCTTGCTGTTGTAGCTGAACATGCGCGGGTCGAGCTCGGCATAGCTGGTGCCGCAGGTCGGGCAGGCGCGCTTGGTCGAGAACACCTTGACGCTGCCAATGTGCGCGGTCGAGCTGCCGGCGCTCATCGCACCCTGCAGGCCATCGAGCGGGCTCAGCAAGTGCATCACGCCCTTGCCGGCTTCGAGCGCGCGCGCCAGCATCGCGCGCAGCTCGGGTTCAAAGTCGGCGCTGACGACGATGTCGCCGACGGGCAGCTCCAGCGTGTGTTCCTTGAAGCGGTCCAGCCGAGGCCAGGGGTCGACCTGGATGAACTCGCCGTCGACGCGCAAGTGCGTGTTGCCGCGTGCCTTGGCCCACTTCGCCAGGTCGGTGTAGACGCCCTTGCGGTTCACGACCAAGGGCGCGAGCAGGCCGACGTGCTCGCCCTTGTGGTCGCGCAGCAGTTGCGCGGCAATGCTCTCGGCGCTTTGCGGCTTGACCGGCGAGCCGTCCTTCACGCAATGCTGCAGGCCGAGCTTCACATAGAGCAGGCGCAGGAAGTGCCAGACCTCGGTGGTGGTCGCGACCGTGCTCTTGCGCCCGCCGCGGCTCAGACGCTGCTCGATCGCGACGGTGGGCGGAATGCCGTATACCGCATCCACTTCAGGCCGGCCGGCCGGCTGCACGATGCTGCGCGCATAGGCGTTCAGCGATTCGAGGTAGCGCCGCTGGCCTTCGTTGAACAGGATGTCGAAGGCCAGCGTGCTCTTGCCCGAGCCCGACACGCCGGTCACCACCGTGAACTTGCCGCGCGGAATGCTGACGTCGAGCGACTTGAGATTGTGCTCGCGCGCGTTGACGATGCGGATCACCTCTTCTTCAGCGCGCCGCTCGGCGCGGGCGGCCTTCAACAGGTATTGCAGCGGCCGGCCTTCTTCGACCTTGTGACCACTCAGGCCCATCGCGATGTCGTAGTCGGCCAACGCCTTGCCGGTGTGCGACGTGGGGTGCTTCTTCACGTCTTCCGGCGTGCCGGTGCAGACGAGCTGGCCGCCCGCGTCGCCGCCCTCCGGCCCGAGGTCGATCAGCCAGTCGGACGCGCGGATCACGTCGAGGTTGTGCTCGATCACGATCAGCGAATGGCCGGCATCGAGCAGCTTGCGGAACGAGCGCATCAGCTTCGAGATGTCGTCGAAGTGCAGGCCGGTGGTCGGCTCGTCGAACATGAACAGCGTGCCCTTTCGCGCCACCGGTTGGCGGCTGGCGCTGGCGCTTTGCGAGGCCTCGGCCAGGAAACCGGCAAGCTTCAGGCGCTGCGCTTCGCCACCGGAAAGTGTGGGCACTGGCTGGCCGAGCTTCACGTATTCCAGGCCGACATCGACGATGGGTTGCAGCACGCGCAGCACCTCGCGGTCGTCGCGGAACAGCTGCACGGCTTCGCTGACGGTCAACTCCAGAACGTCGGCGATGCTCAGTTCGCGGATCGCCGGCCGCTGGGCCGCCCCAAGGCCGGCGGCGCCCCCTTGGGGGGCAGCGAGCGAAGTGAGCTTGGGGGCTTCATTCACACCACCCATGCGCCGGTCGATCTTCACGTCGAGCACTTCGGCGCGGTAGCGGCGGCCGTCGCAGTCGGGGCAGCGCAGGTACACATCGCTCAGGAACTGCATTTCGACGTGCTCGAAACCCGAGCCGCCGCAGGTCGCGCAGCGGCCGTTGCCGGCGTTGAAGCTGAAGGTGCCGGCGGTGTAGCTGCGCTGCGCCGCCAGCGGCATCTGCGCGAACAGCTTGCGGATCTCGTCGAACGCGCCAACGTAGCTGGCGGGGTTGGAACGCGCTGTCTTGCCGATAGGCGACTGGTCGACGAACACGGCATCGGTGAGCCAGTCGGCGCCAAGCAGGCGGTCGAATGCGCCGGGCGCGTCAGTCGCCTTGCCGAAGTGGCGTTGCAGCGCGGGGAACAGCACATCCTGCATCAGCGTGCTCTTGCCGGAACCCGACACACCCGTCACGCACACCAGGTGCAGCAGCGGGAACTCGACCGTCACGTTCTTGAGGTTGTGGTCCCGCACGCCTTCGAGGATCAGCTTCGGCGTGCTCTCGCTCATCAGCCGCTTGATGCCCATGCCCACATGCTTGCGCCCGCCGAGGTAGGCGCCGGTCAAGGTGTCGGCGTGCCGACAAGCGCCGGGCGTGCCGTCGAACACGATGCTGCCGCCGCGCTCGCCGGGGCCGGGGCCCATGTCGATGAGGCGGTCAGCGGCCAGCATCACGGCCGGGTCGTGTTCGACCACCACCAGCGTGTTGCCCGCATCGCGGAGGCGATGCATGGCCTCGATGATGCGGTTCATGTCGCGCGGGTGCAGGCCGATGCTGGGCTCGTCGAGCACGAACATGGTGTTGACCAGCGAGGTGCCGAGCGCGGTGGTGAGGTTGATGCGCTGCACCTCGCCGCCGCTGAGCGTGCGGCTCTGGCGGTCGAGCGTGAGGTAGCCGATGCCGACGTCGCACAGGTATTTCAGGCGCGTGCGGATCTCGCCCTGCAGCAGCTTCAAGGCGTCTTCGAGCATGGTGCTCGGCAGGCTCAATTGATCGAAGAAGCGGTGCAGGCGGTCGAGCGGCACGAGCATCAGGTCGTGCACTGTCAGGCCGGGCAGCGCTTCGAGCTGCGCGCGATTCCAGCCGGTGCCGATCGGCAGGAAGCGCTTGTCCGGCGGCAACACCGCGTCGGCATCGGCCTTCGTGCCAAGCCGCCACAACAAGGCCTCGGTCTTCAGGCGCGCGCCGCCGCAGGCATGGCAGGGCGTGTAGCTTCGGTACTTCGACAGCAGCACCCGGATGTGCATCTTGTACGACTTCGACTCCAGGTACTCGAAGAAACGCTTCACGCCGTACCACTGCTTGTTCCAGTTGCCCTTCCAGTTCGGCGTGCCGTCGATGACCCAGTCGCGCTGCGCTTGCGAGAGCTGGCTCCAGGCGGTGTCGCGTGGAATGCCGGCCTCGCCGCCGTACTTCAGCAGGTCGTCCTGGCAGTCTTTCCAGGCCGGCGTCTGCATCGGCTTGATGGCACCCGAGCGCAGTGTCTTGCGCGGGTCGGGAATCACCAGGCCGTAGTCGACACCGATCACCCGCCCGAAACCGCGGCAGGTCTCGCAGGCCCCGTAGGCCGAGTTGAACGAGAACAGCGCCGGCTGCGGGTCGGCGTAACGCTGGTCGCTGTCGGGACAGTGCAGGCCGGTGGAGAAGCGCCACAAGGCCGCTTCGCCTTCTTCGGCCAGCACATAGACGTTGACGCGCCCGCTGCCGCGCTTCAACGCGGTCTCGATGGCCTCGATGGCGCGGACCTTCTCGGTGCCTTGAATGCGGAAGCGATCAGCCACCACATCGAGCAGCTTGCGTGGGCCGGTCGGCGACGCGACCTCCCGCTCCGCGTGCACCCGCGTGAAGCCGCTCGCCGAGAGCCATTGCGCCACTTCATCGGCACTCGTGTTGCCCGGCAGCTCGACCGGAAACGTGAGCACCAGACGCGGGTCGCCATTGCGAATGCCAGCCCCCAGGCGCTCCGCGCCAGCCCCCCAAGGGGGCGCGCCGCCATCTTGGAGCGGCCCGGCGATGGCGGCCGTCCTCTGCATCAGCTCGGCATAAATCGTCTCCGGCGAATCGTGCCGCACGCCTTGCGACGTTTGCTGGTCGAACAGCTGCCCGGCGCGCGCGAACAGCAACTTCAGGTGGTCGTTGAGCTCGGTCATCGTGCCGACCGTGCTGCGCGAGCTGCGCACCGGATTGGTCTGGTCGATGGCGATCGCCGGCGGCACGCCATCGACGCGGTCGACTGCGGGGCGGTCCATGCGGTCGAGGAACTGGCGCGCATAAGCGCTGAAGGTCTCGACGTAGCGGCGCTGGCCCTCGGCGTACAGCGTGTCGAACACCAGGCTCGACTTGCCCGAGCCGCTGGGCCCGGTCACGACCGTCATTTCACCGGTGCGGATGTCGAGATCGACGTTCTTGAGATTGTGCTGACGCGCACCGCGGATGCGGATGAGGCCGGAACTCATGGCTTGCCTTTGGGGAACGAAGCGAAAGATTCTAGGGACGTGGCGTAGCCCGCGCAGGGTGGGGCCATGCAGCGCAAGCGCCATCGACTGATGGCGACGCGATGCGCGTTCGGGTGCCCCCGGCCGCGCCGGAAACTACGCGGCGCCGAGGAATCGCTCGACCAGCGCGAACTGCTGCGGCGTGTTCAGCGCCGGCGCATGGCCGCAGCCTGCGATCTCGGCCACCACGGCGCGCGGGCCGCGGTTGCGCATCTGCTCCGCCGTATCGGGCAGCAGCAGGTCGGAGCTTTCACCGCGCAGGCAGAGCACCGGGATGTCGAGGCTGTCCCACTCGTCCCAGCGCAGGTAGTCGTCGGTGTGGTGGGTGAACTGCATCACCATCGCCGGGTCGTAGTGCGGCGTCACGCGGCCGTCGGGCAGGCGCCGCGTTGAGGTCTCGGTCAGGCGCCGCCATTGCGCATCGCTGAGCCAGCCATAGGGCTTGTACACGGTGCGGAAGTACCGTTCCAGCTCGCTCA
Source organism: Burkholderiales bacterium (assembly GCA_947474415.1). Taxonomy (GTDB): domain Bacteria; phylum Pseudomonadota; class Gammaproteobacteria; order Burkholderiales; family Burkholderiaceae_C; genus LMDS01. Next base: position 8,606 of record CANJKD010000045.1, read on the forward strand.
CGGTGTCGAATGCGGCCGGTTTGCCGGCGTAGCCGCGAATGCGTTCGATAGCGGCCTTGCCCGTCTCGGGGCCGTTGTCGTTCAGCACCAGCTTGCGCACCCGGCCACGCAAGGTGGTGGCCGCCGCAACGGTGCCGATGGCGCCACCCATCGAGGTGCCGATCCAGTGGAATCGCGCGAGGCCCAGTTGATCGACGAGCGTGGTGGCGAGCTTGACGTAGAACGCGAGGCAGTACTCGCGCTCGGGCGCGGGGCTCCACTGGCTCAGGCCGCGCCCGATCGTGTCGGGGCAGATCACGCGGTAGCGCTGCGACAGGTGCGCGGCGATGTCGTCCATGTCGCGGCAGGTGCGCGCCAGCCCGTGCCAGGCGATCACCACGTCGCCTTGCTGCGCGCCCCACTCGGTGTAGTGGAGTTCGCGGCCTTCGCAGCTCAGGTAATGCGACGCAGGGCTCATTCCGCTTTCGCCTTGCGTGGCCTGCCCATGGCCCGCAAGCGCCCCACCACGCCACTCGGAAAGTGATAGACCGAGAGCACGAACAGGACGCCGAGCCAGAGCAGCCAGCGGTCGGGCGAGATCAGTTGCGACAGCACCGGCACGCCGTCGGCGGCCGACTGCAGCTGCAACGATGCGAGCTTCATCAGGTCTTGCAGATAGCTCTGCGCCAGCACGAACA
>CANJKD010000046.1 GCA_947474415.1 Burkholderiales bacterium
GCCCAGGTCATACACCGCGTACAGGCCTTCCGAGCCGTTCTCCAGGCCGTAGGCGATGGCTGCGGCGGTGGGTTCGCTGATCAGCCGCAGCACGTTCAGGCCAGCGAGTTGCGCGGCATCTTTGGTGGCCTGGCGCTGCGCGTCGTCGAAGTACGCAGGCACGGTGACGACGGCGCCGAACACGTCGTCATCGAAGGTGTCTTCGGCGCGGAAGCGCAGCGTCGCGAGGATCTCGGCCGAGACTTCGACCGGCGACTTGACGCCGTCCACGGTGCGCAATTGCACCATGCCGGGGGCGTCGACGAAGTCATAGGGCAGCTTGTCGCGGCCGGCGATGTCGGCCAGGCCGCGGCCCATGAAGCGCTTCACCGAAACGATGGTATTGCGCGGGTCGGTTGCGGCTTCCGCGAGTGCTGCCGCGCCGATCTGGCGCTTGCCCTCCGGCAGGTAGCGCACGGCGGACGGCAGGATGACGTGGCCGGCGGCGTCGGGCAGGCATTCGGCCACGCCATTGCGCACCGCAGCCACCAGCGAATGGGTGGTGCCGAGATCGATGCCGACAGCGATGCGGCGCTGGTGCGGGTCGGGTGCGCCGCCGGGTTCGGAGATTTGAAGAAGGGCCATGGTGGGTTTATTGTCCCAGCGCCGAGTCGAAACGTTCGAGGCGCTGATCGACGTCGTGCGCAAAGCGCTCGACGAACATGAGGGCCCTGACCTGGCCCGCAGCGCCAGCGAAGTCGCACGCGTCGTCGAGCGTGTGTTGCAGGGCGACGAGTGCGGTGGTGCGATGGGCGCTGACCTCGGCTTCGAGCGTCTGGACGCCAGCCACATCGCCGGCATCATCGAGTGCTTCGCGCCATTCCATCTGCTGCATCAGGAAGCCTGTCGGCATCGCCGTGTTGTTCTCGGCCTCGATCGCGGCGCCGTTCAGCTCGCACAGGTAGGCCGCGCGTTGCAGCGGATCTTTCAGGCGCTGGTAGGCCTCGTTGACGCGCACCGACCATTGCATCGCGATGCGCTGCGCTGCGGCGCCTTGCGCGGTGAAACGGTCGGGGTGCACTTCGGCCTGCAAGGCGCGCCAGCGGGTGTCGAGCGCGGCCCGGTCCAGGGCGAAGCGCGGTGCGATGTCGAACAACTCGAAATCGGTGCTGGCGAGGTTCATGGCTCGGGTGTCAGGGCCCAAAGGGCAAGGCATTAAAAAGGCGCGACCTCGGCCGCGCCTTTCGGGAAGGTCAACGTGTCAGGCGTTGTTCACACCCGAAAGGATTCACCGCAACCGCAGCGGTCTTTCTCGCGCGGGTTGTGGAACTTGAAGCCTTCGTTCAGGCCTTCGCGCACGAAGTCGAGCTCGGTGCCATCGATGTAGGGCAGACTTTTCGGGTCGACCAGCACCTTCACGCCATGGCCTTCGAAGATCGTGTCTTCGGCCGCGAAGTCATCCGCGTATTCGAGCTTGTAGGCCAGGCCCGAACAGCCAGTGGTCTTCACGCCCAGGCGCACGCCCACGCCCTTGCCGCGCTTGACGATGTAGCGCGACACATGGCGTGCCGCCGCTTCGGTCAGGGTGACTGCCATGGGTTCAATGCACCTGCGGGGCGGCCGCATCGGCCGGAGTTGAAATCAGGGCTGAAGGCTGCCCATGGCCGGTCTTGGCCCGGTAATCGTTCACCGCCGCCTTGATCGCGTCTTCGGCGAGGATCGAGCAGTGGATCTTCACCGGCGGCAGGGCCAGTTCTTCGGCGATGTGGGTGTTCTTGATCGTCAGCGCCTCGTCGAGCGACTTGCCCTTGACCCATTCGGTGACCAGTGAGCTCGACGCAATCGCCGAGCCGCAGCCATAGGTCTTGAACTTCGCATCTTCTATCAGGCCGGTGACCGGGTTCACCTTGATCTGCAGCTTCATCACGTCACCGCAGGCCGGCGCACCGACCATGCCGGTGCCGACCGTGTCGTCACCCTTGTCGAACGAACCCACGTTGCGGGGGTTCTCGTAATGCTCGACCACTTTTTCGCTGTATGCCATGTCGTTCTCCTGATTCAGTTGGGGGGCTGGCGCCGGGCCACTTCCAATCGGCCCGGCTTCCCAAGGCCACGAAGTGGCCCCTGGTGGCCCCTGGGGGTGGCTGCAGTACCCCGCAGCCGAGGGTTCCATTCCTAGTGTTCAGCCCACTGGATGGTGCTGATGTCGATGCCTTCCTTGTGCATGTCCCAGAGCGGCGACAGGTCGCGCAGTTTGGCCACGCGGTCTTTCAAGGTGGTGATCACGTAGTCGATTTCCTCGACGGTGGTGAATCGGCCGATCGTCATGCGCAGGCTGCTGTGCGCGAGTTCATCGCTGCGGCCCAGCGCGCGCAGAACATAGCTGGGTTCCAGGCTGGCCGACGTGCAGGCCGAGCCCGAAGACACCGCGATGCCCTTGATGCCCATGATCAGCGACTCGCCCTCAACGAAGTTGAAGCTCATGTTGACGTTGTGTGGCACGCGCTTCGTGGCGTGGCCATTCAGGAAGGTCTGCTCAATGCCTTGCAGGCCGTCGATCAAACGCCTGGACAACATGCGGATGCGCTCGCTTTCGACGCCCATCTCGGCCTTTGCAATGGCGAAGGCCTCGCCCATGCCGACGATCTGGTGCGTCGCCAACGAGCCCGACCGCATGCCACGCTCATGGCCGCCACCGTGCATCTGCGCCTCGATGCGAACGCGCGGCTTGCGGCGCACGTACAAGGCGCCAATGCCCTTCGGCCCGTAGGTCTTGTGCGAAGCCAGGCTCATCAGGTCGACCGGCAACTTCGACAGATCGATCTCGACCTTGCCGGTGGCCTGCGCGGCATCGACGTGGAAGATGATGCCGCGCTCGCGGCACATGTTGCCGATGGCCTCGATGTCCTGAATCACGCCGATCTCGTTGTTCACGAACAGCACCGACATCAGGATGGTGTCTGGGCGGATCGCGGCCTGCAGCTTGGCGAGGTCAACGAGGCCGTCTTCCTGCACGTCGAGGTAGGTCGCCTCGAACCCCTGGCGCTCGAGTTCGCGGACCGAGTCGAGCACGGCCTTGTGTTCGGTCTTGAGCGTGATGATGTGCTTGCCGCGCGCCTTGTAAAACTGCGCCGCGCCCTTCAACGCAAGGTTGATCGACTCGGTGGCGCCGGAGGTCCAGACGATCTCGCGCGGGTCGGCGCCGACGAGCGCGGCCACCTTTTCCCGCGACTCTTCGACCACCGCCTCGGCTTCCCAGCCCCAAGCGTGGCTGCGCGATGCGGGGTTGCCGAAGTGCTCGCGCAACCACGGGATCATTGCGTCGACAACGCGCTGGTCCACCGGCGTGGTGGCGCCGTAATCCATGTAGATCGGGAAGTGGGGGGTCATGTCCATGTGAAACACCTGCACGGCTGTAAACCGTTGATTCCTGGAAGTTTTAGCTGGCGGGATGGCCTGGTCTGGGATGGAACTACTTCGCGAGCATTGCCGCAGCCCTCGGGCCTTGAATCGACACGTTGCTCACTTCGCGTACGCCGCGCCGAGTGCGAACACCGAGTTCGGCGCCGTGATCTTGATCGGCTTGACCACCGGTTGGGTAGAGATGGCCCGCTTCACCGGGTGCTCCTCGATCGACACACCCTTGGCGAGTTGTTCATCGACCAGTTTGCGCAGCGAGACCGAGTCGAGGAATTCGATCATCTTCGAGTTCAGACTCGCCCACAGGTCATGTGTCATGCAACGGCCGGCGTCGTCGCCCATGCAGTTTTCCTTGCCGGCGCAGCCGGTGGCGTCGATCGGCTCGTCGACCGCGACGATTATGTCGGCGACCGTGATCTCGTCGGCCTTGCGGCCCAGCGAGTAGCCGCCGCCAGGGCCCCGTGTGCTTTCCACCAGTTCATGGCGACGCAGCTTGCCGAACAGCTGTTCGAGGTAGGACAGCGAAATCTGCTGGCGCCCGCTGATGGCGGCGAGAGCGACAGGACCGGAGTGCTCGCGCAAGGCGAGGTCGATCATGGCGGTAACAGCGAAACGGCCTTTGGTGGTCAGACGCATGAAGTTCTCCTGGTAGCGTGTGTCGGCGGATAATTTGGCGCTTCGACCACCCGACGGTCGCGGGAACATTCAAGGGAGAACCCTTGCCTTATCCCGAGTAGATTCGTCAAGTATAGCTGAAGCCGACTGATTTGGTCGGGATCGGCTGCGGAAGTTCCCCGAATCTCGCGCTCGGGGCCGACCCGGCGGGCTCAGTTTCTGCTCTGCCCCGCCTGGATCGGCACGATGTTGTCGGTGCCCGGCGCGCCGAAAGCCTGTTCTCGCAACAGCGCGAGCTGATCGCGCACCCGCGCCGCCTTTTCGAATTCGAGGTTGCGGGCATGGTCGAGCATCTGCTTTTCGAGCTGCTTGATGCGCTTGCCCAGGTCTTTTTCACTCAAGGCCTCGATGGCCACGGCTTCGTTCGCCGCTTTCAGATCGTCCTTCGCGCCCTTCTCGCTGTACACGCCGTCGATCAGGTCGCGCACCTTTTTCACGATGCTGCGCGGCGTGATGCCCATGACCGTGTTGTGCTCGATCTGCTTGGCGCGGCGCCGGTCGGTCTCGTCGATCGCCTTGCGCATCGACTCGGTCACCTTGTCGGCGTAGAGGATGGCGCGGCCGTTCAGGTTTCGCGCGGCGCGGCCGATGGTCTGGATCAGGCTGCGCTCGGAGCGCAGGAAGCCTTCCTTGTCGGCATCCAGAATCGCCACCAGCGAAACCTCGGGTATGTCGAGCCCTTCGCGCAGAAGGTTGATGCCGACCAGAACATCGAACGTGCCGAGCCGCAGGTCGCGCAGGATTTCGACGCGCTCGACCGTGTCGACATCGCTGTGCAGGTAGCGCACCTTGACGCCGTTGTCGCTCAGGTAGTCGGTGAGCTGCTCGGCCATGCGTTTGGTCAGCGTGGTGATCAACACGCGCTCGCAGATGTCGACGCGGATGCGGATCTCCTGCAGCACGTCGTCGACCTGGTTCGTGGCCGGCCGAACTTCCACCGGCGGGTCGATCAGCCCGGTCGGCCGCACCAGCTGCTCGACCACCTGGCCGGCGGTCTTCTGCTCGTACGCAGCCGGCGTGGCCGAGACGTACATCACCTGGCGCATCTTCTTCTCGAATTCCTCGAACTTCAGCGGCCGGTTGTCGAGCGCGCTCGGCAGCCGGAAGCCGTATTCGACCAGCGTGGTCTTGCGCGCGCGGTCGCCGTTGTACATGCCGCCGAACTGGCCGATCAGCACATGCGATTCGTCGAGAAACATCAGCGCATCGGGCGCCAGGTAGTCGACCAGCGTCGGCGGCGGGTCGCCCGGCTTGGCGCCCGACAGGTGGCGCGTGTAGTTCTCGATGCCTTTGCAGTGGCCCACCTCCTGCAGCATCTCCAGGTCGAAGCGGGTGCGTTGCTCCAGGCGCTGCGCCTCGACCAGTTTGCCCGCCTTGACGAGCTCGTCGAGGCGCTCGCGCAGCTCCGTCTTGATGGTGTCGATGGCCACCACCACGCGCTCGCGCGGCGTCACGTAGTGGCTGCTCGGGTAGACCGTGAAGCGCGGGATCTTCTGGCGGATTCGGCCGGTCAGCGGGTCGAAGAGCTGCAGCGTCTCGATCTCGTCGTCGAACAGCTCGATGCGGATCGCCAGCTCGGAATGCTCGGCCGGAAACACGTCGATGGTGTCGCCGCGCACGCGGAAGTTACCGCGGGAAAAGTCGGTGTCGTTGCGCTGATATTGCATGCGGATCAGGTGCGCGATCACGTCACGCTGGCCAAGTTTGTCGCCGACCCGCAGCGTCATCACCATCTGGTGGTAGGCACTCGGGTCGCCGATGCCGTAGATGGCCGACACGCTGGCCACGATCACCACGTCACGCCGCTCCATCAGGCTCTTGGTGGCGCTCAACCGCATCTGCTCGATGTGCTCGTTGATCGAGCTGTCTTTCTCGATGAACAGGTCGCGCTGCGGCACATAGGCCTCGGGCTGGTAGTAGTCGTAGTAGCTGACGAAGTACTCGACTGCATTCTTCGGGAAGAACTCGCGGAACTCGGCATAAAGCTGCGCCGCCAGCGTCTTGTTCGGTGCGAAAACGATCGCCGGTTTGCCCATCTGCGCGATCACGTTGGCCATCGTGAAGGTCTTGCCCGAGCCCGTCACGCCCAGCAGGGTCTGGAAGCTCAGGCCGTCGCGCAGGCCTTCCACCAGCTGCGCGATGGCGGTTGGCTGGTCGCCCGCCGGCGGGTAGGGCTGGAACAGCTGAAACGGCGAGTCGGGGTAACTGACGAACTCGCCTTCCGGGGTGGCCGCAGCATCGGCGGGGGCGATCACTTCAGCACCGCCGGGTCGCCCCGAGGGGCAGTGAACGAAGTGAGCGTGGGGGTTACATCGGACAACTCAGCCATGGCAGATAACATCTCCGGGGATTCGGTAGGCCGATAGAGGCCGCAGGGCAACCGCAAAGGTTAGCCGAAATGCCCTGCCCCCTGCACTGCCAGCGACCGACCTGCCAAGGACCGCCCATGTCTTCACCCGCCCGTTCCCTGTTTGCAGCCGTAGAAATGGCGCCACGCGACCCGATCCTCGGCCTGAACGAGCAGTTCAACGCCGATCCGAATCCGGCCAAGGTGAACCTGGGCGTTGGCGTCTACTTCGACGCGGACGGCAAGCTCCCGCTGCTGAAGTGCGTGCAGGAAGCCGAGAAGATGATGATGGAGGCGCCGAAGGCAAGAGGCTACCTGCCGATCGACGGGCTCAAAGCCTATGACGCGGCGGTGCAGGGCCTGGTGTTCGGCGCCGGCAGCGCGGCAGTGAAGGCCGGCCGCATCGCGACCGTGCAGGCGATCGGCGGGACCGGTGGGTTGAAGGTGGGCGCCGACCTGTTGAAGCGCATGAGCCCCGATGCCAAGGTGCTGATCAGCGACCCGAGCTGGGAAAACCATCGCGCGCTGTTCGAAGGCGCCGGCTTCGTCGTCGAGCACTATGCCTACTGCGATGCCGAACGCTGCGGCATCGACTTCGACGCGATGCTGGCCGACCTGGACCGCGCCGCGCCCGGCACCATCGTCGTGTTGCACGCCTGCTGCCACAACCCGACCGGCTACGACATCACGCTGGCCGACTGGGCCCGCGTGATCACCGTGATCGAGAAGCGTGCCCTCGTGCCCTTTCTCGACATGGCCTATCAGGGCCTCGGCGAAGGCCTGCAGGAAGACGGCGCCGTGGTCGGCCTGTTCATGGCCACCGCGCTCGGCTTCTTTGTCGCCACCAGTTTCTCGAAAAGCTTCTCGCTGTACGGCGAGCGCGTTGGCGCGCTGAGCGTGGTGTGCCAGTCCAAGGAGGAGGCCGAACGGGTGCTGAGCCAGCTGAAGCGCGTGATCCGCACCAACTATTCGAATCCGCCGACACATGGTGCGCAAGTCGTGGCGCTGGTGCTCACCACGCCGGCCTTGCGCGCGATGTGGGAAGAAGAACTGGCGGGCATGCGCGTGCGCATCAAGCAGATGCGTGTGGCGCTGCAAGCCAAGCTTGCCGCCGCCGGCCTGAAGCAGGACATGAGCTTCATCACACGCCAGAAGGGCATGTTCAGCTACTCCGGTCTGGGCAAGGAACAAATGCAGCGCTTGCGGAGCGAATTCGGCATCTACGGCGTCGATTCGGGCCGCATCTGCGTGGCGGCGCTGAACGAAGCGAACATCGACGCCACCGTGGCAGCCATCGTCAAGGTCTGCGCTTGAACCGGCGAATGAACTTCCGAATAAGCTCGTGAGTACACGGACCGGCTGACGCACCAATCACGGGGTCGAAATCGACTCTGATCCGGATTTCACCCCCGGGTTTTCGGCTGCAAGATGAAGGTGCGCAGGCGTAGAATGCTGCAATGCAACAATCGCCGGGGTATTCGCCTCGGGCCGACCATTCAACCGGGCTCCGCGATGCTTTATCAAGTCTATGAATCCCAACGCGCCTTGTTGAGCCCGTTTGCCGAGTTTGCCAGCGCGACTTCGAAACTCTACAACCACCCGCTGTCGGCGTTCGCGCACACGCCCGGCGCGCAACGTGTCTCGGCCAGCCTGGACCTGTTGCACCGGCTGTCGAAGGAATACGAAAAGCCACAATTCAACATCAATTTGGTGCGTGTCGATGATGTCGACGTCGCGGTGCAGCAGCAGGTAGTGATCGAAAAGCCGTTTTGCCGGCTGCTGCGCTTCAAGCGCTTCACCGACGACCTGCCGATGCTCACGCGCATGAAAGACCAGCCCACGGTGCTGGTCGTGGCGCCGCTGTCGGGCCACCACTCCACGTTGCTGCGCGAGACCGTGCGCGAATTGCTGAAGGATCACAAGGTCTTCATCACCGACTGGACCGACGCGCGCATGGTGCCGATCTCCGCAGGTGCCTTCACGCTCGACGACTACGTGGGCTACGTGCAGGATTTCATCCGCCACATCGGCCCCGAAGTGAACGTGATCTCGGTCTGCCAGCCCACCGTGCCGGTGCTCGCCGCGATCTCGCTGCTGGCCAGCGCCGGTGAAGCCACGCCGCGCACCATGACGATGATGGGCGGCCCGATCGACGCGCGCCTCAGCCCGACGGCGGTGAACAACCTCGCCACCAACAAGCCCTATTCCTGGTTCGAGAACAACGTGATCCAGCGCGTGCCGACCAACTACCCGGGCGCCGGCCGCGCCGTGTACCCCGGCTTCCTGCAGCACACCGGCTTCGTCGCGATGAACCCGGACCGACACATGACGTCGCACTACGACTACTTCCTCGACCTGGTTCGTGGTGAAGACGACAGCGCCGAATTCCACCGCGACTTCTACGACGAATACAACGCCGTGCTCGACATGCCGGCCGAGTACTACCTCGACACCATTCGCGTCGTGTTCCAGGACTTCGCGCTCGTGAACGGCACCTGGCATGTGAACGGCAAGCTGGTGCGCCCGCAAGACATCACGACCGGCGCGTTGCTGACGGTCGAAGGCGAACTCGACGACATCTCCGGTGCCGGCCAGACGCGCGCCGCACACGGCCTGTGCAGCGGCATTCCGAAGAGCCACCAGTTCCACTACGCCGCCATCGGCGCCGGCCACTACGGCATCTTCTCGGGCCGTCGCTGGCGAGAAAAGGTCTA
>CANJKD010000047.1 GCA_947474415.1 Burkholderiales bacterium
CGCCGATTCCGCTCTTGTGCAACCTCACGACTTGCTTTCGCCTTTCGTGAAGTTGCTCCAGTGTCTGTTTGCGCGCGTTCTCTTTGTCCATCCATCTTGGAGCTTACGTTCACCTAAAAGTTCCTATTTCTTTGGGCCGAATCAATAGGATGCGTGACGGGCGCCGGGTGCGCATGTTGGGAGACGTCGATGCAACCGGGAATGATCGGCCTCGGCCGCATGGGTGCGAACATGGTTCGCCGCCTCGTCAAGGGCGGCCACGACTGCGTGGTGTTCGACCGCAGCGCGGCTGCGGTGCAGACGCTGGCGAGCGAGGGCGAGCGCGCCACCGGCGCCGCCTCGATCACTGACCTGATCCGGAAGCTGGCCCGGCCGCGCACGCTCTGGCTGATGGTGCCGGCGGCCGTGGTCGATGACGCGATCGCCGAACTGCTGCCGCTGCTGGAAGCCGGTGACACGCTGATCGATGGCGGTAACTCGCACTATCTGGACGACATCCGCCGCGCGAATGAACTGGCGCTGAAGCAGCTGCACTACGTCGATGTCGGCACCAGCGGCGGCGTGTCGTGGCTGGAGCGCGGCTACTGCATGATGATCGGCGGCGCGGCTGAAGTCGTGCGTCGGCTCGACCCGATCTTCGCGACGCTGTCGCCCGGCATCGGCAACATTCCGCGCACACCGGGGCGCGAGGCCGCAGTTGCAGGTGCAGGCTCGAGCGCCGGCTTGGGTGGGGTGGCCAGCACGGCCGAAGAAGGCTATCTGCACTGTGGCGCGAGCGGCGCCGGCCACTTCGTGAAGATGGTGCACAACGGCATCGAGTACGGAATGATGGCGGCGTATGCGGAGGGCTTGAGCATCTTGCGCGGCGCGAATATCGGCAGCGCCACGCACGAGGTCGATGCCGAGACCACGCCGATGCGCGACGCCGAGCACTACCGCTACGAGATGCCGCTGCCCGACATCACCGAGGTATGGCGCCGCGGCAGCGTGGTGTCGTCGTGGCTGCTCGACCTGACCGCCACTGCGCTGCACGCCGACCCGCAGCTGGCCAAGTTCGGCGGCCGCGTGTCCGACTCCGGCGAAGGCCGCTGGACCATCAAGGCCGCCATCGACGAAGCCGTGCCGGTGCCGGTGCTCACGGCCGCGCTGTACGCGCGCTTCAGCTCGCGCGGCGAAGCGGAGTTCCAGAACCGCGTGCTGAGCGCGATGCGGTTTCAGTTCGGCGGTCATGTGGAGAAGCCTGCCGGCTGACGGCGCGGCTGGGCCCGTCGATGGCGAGTCAACTTCCGGCGTCCTGTGACAAGATGCTTCAATTGCAATTCGCGGAGAAATCGCATGAACAAAAGTCTTGGGCTGATTGGCGCAACGATGGCCGCTGCGCTGCAATTCGGGTGTGCATACCCGGTTGCAGCAACCGGCGCGGGCGCCGCCGTGAAGCCCGACATGGCGCCTTGCGCGACGAACCTTGACTGCCACGTTCCCGTGTACGTGAGCGTCGGTGCGGCCGGGGAATGCAATGTTCACCTGCTGTTCGGCAAGGTGACCGTGGCCAAGGCCTTTCGCCCGAAGGTCATCTGGCTCATCGAGAAGGCGCACCCGTTGAGTGACAACTATCTCTATCGCTTCGATCCGGCGCTGGGAATCGACATCCTGAACAACATTCGGGCTACCGACTTCGATGACCCCGGCTTCGACGGCGGGATCGACCGCCGCTTCAAGTGGGTGAGCAAGAACCTGCGCTTCAGCGACCACGATTACACCGTGAGCGTACAGCGCCGCGCCACGGCCGCCGACCCGTGGTCAGCCTGCTCCCTGCTCGACCCCAAGATCGTCAACGCAGGGGCCTGACCCGCAGGGGCTGGCGCGCGCCCGTCATTTCGCACTGGCGTGCTCGAACAGGGCGCGCAAGCGAGCGACCGCGCGCCCCAGTTCCGAACCCGGTCCGACGCGCATCTGCTCGGCCAAGCCTTGTGCACGCTGCCACCAACCCAGGGCTTCATCGGCCTCGCCGCTGAGGTACTCGGCCTCTGCGCGGCTGCAGGTCAGTAGCGCCAGGCTCAGCAGGTCGGACGCGTCGCGCAACAAGGTTTCTCCGGTCATCAGGCAGGTCCTCGATTCATCGAAGCGCCCGGCTCGCGCCTGCAGCAGACCGAGGTAGCCCCTGAACTGACCTTCGAGGCGTCGATCTCCGAGCTCGTGCGCCGCTGTCACGGCCGCTTCGTAATGGGTTCCGGCATCCAGCACCTCGCCCTGCGCTTGGAGCACGATGCCCAGGTTGCACAGCACGGTGCATTCGAGCCGCACATGGCCCACGTCGCGCGCCATCGACAGGGCTGTTTCGAACTGGGTCCGGGCTTGTTCCGGGTGGCCCTGCTCGTGGTGCAGCAGGCCGAGGTTGCAGCGTGCGTTGCCTTCCCAGCGTCGGTCGCCTACCTCCCGCGCCAGCGCCAGCGCCAGGTCGTAGTGCGCGCGTGCTTCGTCCAGCTTTCCGTCGTCGAAATGTAGTCCGCCCAGGTTGCCGAGCAGCCCGCCTTCGAGCCGTCGGTCTTTCAGCCCGCGGGCCAGCGCCAACGCCTCTTCATAGAAGCTGCGGGCCTCAACGAGTTGCGCCTGGTGATCGGCCAGCCGGCCCAGACCGTTGAGGACCATGCATTGCAGTGATTGATCGCCGAGTTCCCGGGCGATCTTCAGGCCTTGCGTGAGCTCCGCGAACGCTTCATGGAGCTGGCCCTCCACCGACCGCTGAGCCGCCGTGGCAACCAGCAACCGAACTTCGCACGGGCGGTTTCCGGCCGCCCTTGCCAACGACAGCCCGGTCTCCAAATGGGTGCGCGCCTGGCTGACTTCGCCCAGCAGATCGAGCGCACTTCCGGCCACAAAATGAACCTCTGCCCGACGCCCTTCCTGCAGGCCGGGTACGCCCGAAACCTGTGCCGCGAGCTCGGCGCCGATGCGGAACGGGCCACGCAACTTCAAGGCGGCCCAGGCGCCCATGAGCGCGCCGACCGACGAGGGCCCATCACCCGCCGCTGCGGCACGGCGACACGCGACGACGAGGTTGTTCGCTTCGACGCAGCCATTCGCCACGGCGGCACGTTCGTCAAGCCCGGCGAAGAATTCCCGGTGCCGCGCCTGTGCGGCGGCGGCGGCCTGCCCGCCACTGCCGCCGTAGCGCCCTTCGGTGCGCAGATGTTCGGCTGCGTACTCGCGCACGCTTTCGAGCAAGTCGAAGCGGTCATCGGCGACCTGCCGGACGAAGCTCTTGTCGACCAGCAACTGCACCACATCGACGGTCCACGGGGCGTCTTCGGTTGCCGACAAGTCCAGCACCGCCTCTGCTGTTTTCAGCGTGAAGCCGCCCTCGAACACCGAGAGTTGCGCCAGCCCCGCCTTCTCGGGTTCGCTGAGCAATTCCCAAGACCAGTCGAAGGCCGCGCGCAAGGTGGCCTGCCGGTCATTGCGCCCGCCCGCCGAACGCAACACCTTGAAGCGCTCGTTCATCAAGGCCAGCAGCGTGGCCGGCGGCATCACCCGCACCCGCGCGGCGGCCAGTTCAATCGCCAGCGGCAGGTGGTCGAGCACGCTCACCAGTTGCTCGATCGCCACCCGGTCCTCTGCGCTGGGTTGATACCCGCGGCGGGCCGATTCGGCCCTGCGCAGGAACAGCATCGCCGCATCGCTTGATGGCAGCGGCGCCAGCGCAAAGGTTTCCTCACCCACGATGCCCAGCACCTCGCGCGTCGTCACGATGAACTTCGCCTGCACCGTACGGTCCAGCCAGCGGCCCAGCGTTGCCTCCGCTTGGCGTGCCACCTGCTCGAAGTTGTCCAGGATCACCAGGCACTTGCCGCGCCCGTTGATCGCATGCGCCAACTGCACCGCGGGGTCGGTCTTGCCCAGCGGCACGTCCAGCCCCTGCGCTACCGCGAAGAAGATGCCGTCCAAGGTGCGCGCCTGCGACAGGTCACAGAACCACACCCCGCCCGGGAACTCGCCCAGCCAGCTCCACGCGAAGCGCGTCACCAGCCGCGTCTTGCCCGTGCCGCCCATGCCCAGCACCGACACCAGCCGCGCCCCGTCTTCCAGCTTCGCTGCCAGCTGGCGCAGCGGCTCCTGGCGGCCCACGAAGCTGTCGCGCTCCGCCGGCAGGCTGTGCTTGACCTCGCGCAGCGGCACCCACAGCTCACCCTGGCGCGCCACGCGGTAGGCCTTGCCCGCATCCGGCGGTGCCGTGAACGGCGCACCCGTCTCGCCCACCTCGAACAGTTCGACCGGATCAGTCACGCCGTGCAGCCGCCAGTGGCCATGCGAGAGCACACGACGCGGCGTGATGCCCAGCGCGATGCGCGCATCCGCGCTCAGCAGCGTCTGGCCGCCCAGCGCCACCGACATCACGCGCGCCGCCACCGGCAAGGCCAGCCCATCGACCTCGACCGGCTTCGCGCCGCGCGCCACGTCGTCGGGCGGGTTCGAGCGCAAGTTCACCGGCCCTACATGCAAGCCTGCGCGCGCCAGGAACGGCAGTTTCAGCGCGGCCAGCGCGCGGTGGTAGGCCAGCGCATAACCCAGTGCATCAGCGGCATTGGAGAACAGCAGCAGCATGCCGTCGGTCTTGTCGATCTCGCGGCCACGCCACACCGGCAGCAGGTCGCGCGCGGCGCGGTCGTGCGCGGCCCACAGCACGGCCATGGCGGCGTCACCCAGCGCTTCGGTCAGCTTGGTGCTGTCGACGACGTCAGTGAGCAGGAGGGCGCGCAGGTCGCTCATGGCTTGGGCTGGCACGGGTGGTGGGTGTGACAGAGCAGCGGTGTGGCCGAACGCCACGCTCGCAAGAGTCTCGACGAAGCTCTGTGACAACGCAAGAGCAACGTCAGAGCAATGCAAGCACCGTGCCGCAGGTGCCGCGCCGGCCGCTCGGCCCAGGCGCTTGCAGGCGCCTGGGCCTTCGCCAGCCACCAGGCCCTGCGCAGGCGGGCCGATGTGCGCGGGTTCAGTCCACCACCAGCCCGAACAGCTCGTTTCGGTGGTGGATGCCAAGCCACCCGAAGGCCCGGTCACGGTAGGTCTTCACAGAGGTTGCAGACAAGCCCAGGTCGGCGGCGACGCCGTCGAAATTCAGGCCGCGCAACAGCCGTTCGCAGACGGCCCGTTCGCGCTGCGTGAGCTGCGGGCAGAGTTGCTGCAGGCGCTGCGCCGCAGGCAGGCGCTCGGCCGACAGTTCAAGGTGGCGTTGCACCACGGCCAGCAGCGAGCCGGCGAAGCCGAGCACGGTGTCGAGTTCGCCCGCATCGAAGCGCGGCTGGGCGCGGTGCCTGTACAGGTTGACGGCGAGCAGCCCGCAGTGGCCACTGCCGCTGCCCAGGTCGGGGCCACCGCGGTCGGCGCTGACGATCGAAAGCCGCTCGCTCAACGAGTGCGCTGCGTAGATCTGCTCGCGGTGCGCGGTGCCGAAGTCACCGGCCAGGCAGTGCGTCATCACGGTGCCGCGAACGCCGTGTTCGTCGTGCCTGGCGTGCTCGCAGGCCTGCGCGAAGTGCGTGTCGTCGCGGTACACGCCGTTGCGGTAGATGCGCCAGCAGTCGAGCGCGATGTCGGGTGCGGCGTGGCTGGCCTGGGGCACAGGCGTGGCGGCTGGTCATCGAACCCGCAGTAGACCGTCCACCACGCCACCGGCAGCGCGCCGTTCAGTTCGGTGAGCGCACGCGTCGCGAAATCGGGGCGGGCGATGCAGCCGATCAGCGCGGCCGCGAGGTCGGGCGCCTGCGACGCGCGGGGCCGCACGGCGCGCGCTTCGGTGTGCGATGGAACGGGCCAGACCTGCATCGCAATAGCTCCTGTTGACGCGCGCCTCGGTGGGTGAGGCACAGGCATCGTCGGTCGCGCAGGCGCGCCGGCAATCCGGGGGAACACGCAGCCGGCCGCGTGCTGGCGTGTGCACCCGCCGTGTCGTCTTCGCGGAGGACAGACGCGCGCCCCACGTCGCCCTAGGCTTGCGGGCCACGCCACACGCGGAGCCCGCCTCATGAACGCCCACCCACTGGCCGCCATCACCGACACGCAAGTCGACGCCTTCTGGCGCGACGGCGTGATCTGCCTGCGTGGGCTGTTCGACGCCGAATGGGTCGAACACGTGCGCGCTGCCGTCGAAGACAACCTGGCCCGCCTGGGCCCGCTGGCGCGCGAATAAGCCAAAGGCGCGGGCCGATTCCTCGGCGACATCGGCGCCTGGGCCGTCAAGCCGGGCCTGCGCCGCTATGTCGAAACATCGCCCGCGGCCGAGATCGCGGCGCGCATGCTGAAGAGCCACAAGGCCAACTTCCTGTATGACCAGCTGTTCGTGAAGGAGCCCGGCACGGCCGCCAGATCCTGTCGATCTGGCTCGCGCTCGACGACGTGACGGTCGAGTCGAGCGGGGTCGAATACCTGCAGGGTTCGCACGGCTGGGGCAAGGAATTCCGGCCGATCCATTTTGGCGACGACACCGAGGCCTACAAGATGCTGCCCGGCGAAACGCTGCCCGACATCGACGCCCTGCGGAAAGAGCCGGGCAACGAACTCGATGTGGTGAACTGGGACATGCTGGCCGGCGATTGCCTCCTGCACCACGGCATGACGGTGCACGGCGCGCCGGGCAATGCCAGCGCCACCCAGCGCCGCCGCGCCTACGCGACGCGCTGGACTGGCGACGACGTGGTGTACGCGCCGCGCGAAGGGCAGGCGCGCATCACGATCGACGAGCCGACCTGCGGTGTCGGCGAGCCGATCAACTGCGCGGTGTTTCCCCGCCTGTGGCCGCGCTGACGCGGCCATTCAATGGTGACCCGCGCGCCAACCTGCTGTTCCAATGCGACCCGAATTCCATCCCGGAGACGCAGCGATGCCCCATTTGAAAACCTTCGCCCGCGCCACGCTCGCCCTTGCCGCCGGCCTGGGCCTGAGCGTGGCCGCGCATGCCGACATCAACATCGGTGTGATCGTGTCGCTGACCGGCCCGGGCGCGTCGCTCGGCATCCCGGCCGACAACGCCATCAAGCTCTGGCCCACCGAACTCGGCGGCCAGAAGGTCAACCTGTTCGTGCTCAACGACGCGACCGACACCACCACCGCCGCCGCAAAGAACGCCACCAAGCTGATCACCGAAGACAAGGTCGACGTGATCGTCGGCCCCTCGCTCACACCGACCTCACTGGCGGTCATCGAAGTGGCGGCACGATCCGGCGTGCCGGTGATCTCGCTGGCCGGTGGCGGCGCCATCGTCGAGCCACAAGACGGCCCGCGCCGCTGGGCCTTCAAGATGGCACCGACCGAGACGATCTCGATCAACGCCGTGCTCGACCACATGTTGCGCAACAAGGCCGGCACGGTCGCCACCATCGGCATCACCACGGCCTACGGCGAGGGCTTTCTGAAAGCCATCGAGCGGCTCGCGCCGGCCAAGGGCGTCAGGATTGTGGCCGTCGAAAAGTATGCGCAGGCCGACACCAGCGCGACGCCGCAAGTGCTCAAGCTGATTGCCGCGAACCCCGACGCGGTCTACATCTTCAGCGCCGGTACGCCGGGCGCGCTGCCGCACGCGGAACTGGTGAAGCGCGGCTACAAGGGCCTGATCTACCAGACGCAAGGCGTGGCGAATGCCGACTTCCTGCGCATCGGCGGCAAGGAGCTGGAAGGCAGCTTCATGACGGTGGCGCCGGTGCTGGTGGCTGACCGGCTGCCCGACGCCAACCCGGTGAAGGCGCCCGGCGTCGACTATGTGAAGCGCTATGAAGCGAAGGACGGCGCCGGTTCGCGCTCGCTGTTCGGCGCCACCGCCTGGGACGCACAGCTGTGGTTGAGCGCGGCGATTCCGGTCGCGCTTCAGCGCGGCAAGCCGGGCACCGACGAGTTCCGGCTCGCGCTGCGCGACGCGATCGAAGGCCTGAAGGAATTCATCGGCACGCAAGGCATGTTCAACCTCAGCGACAAAGACCACAACGGCGTGGACGCGCGCAGCCAGGTGATGGTGAAGGTCGAGGGCGGTCAGTGGAAGCTGGTGACGTGAGCGGCGCCGCGACGGACGCGCAAGGCCATGGCGACGCGCTTGCCGCGCCGCAGTTGCTGCGCTTCGCCGACCTGTCGGTGCGGGTGGGCGCGCCGGTCGAGGTGGGCGAGGTGGGCCACGGCACGCGGCGCGTGATCCCGATCCTGGGCGGCACCTGCACGGCGCGCGAATGGACGGCACCGGTGCTGCCGGGCGGTGCGGATTTTCAGCTCATCGTCAACGAGCGCGTGGCGCGGTTAGAGGCGCGCTACGTGCTCGAAACCGATGCCGGCGACCGCATCTGCGTGCACAACGACGCGCTGCGCACGGCGGCACCCGAGGTCATGGTGCGTTTGATTCGGGGCGAGCCGGTGGCGCCGAACGACGTCTACTTCCGCTGCGCGCCGCGCTTCGAGGCGAGTGCACCATCGCTCACCTGGATGATGGAGCGCGTGTTCCTTGGCACCGGGGTGCGCCGTCCGAATGACGTGGTGATGCGGTTCTTCGAGGTGATGTGAGTCGACACAACGTTCCACTTGAGCGGTAGGCAATGTCGCCTCGGTGAGATGGGCTCGAATTGCGGGATCGGCGTCCAGACTATTCCGGCAATGAAAAATCCCCTGGTGCCATCCCTCCCAGGCGGCTCGAAGTGACATGTCACTCGCGCTGGTGACAACGTTCGCAACGGAGGCGCCAACGCGCAGGACCTTCTCGTCATTGACGAATGGCGAGCCGCGCACCGGAACGTTTTGAACACGTTCCAAGCAATTCTTCGACAACGAACGCGTGAGACAGGCACCTACCGCCCGATCTTGATTCGCTGCAAGTGCTGGGTGTAGTCTTCGGCCCCATCTGGTTCGGCATCATCATCGTGATGACGGTGGAGCTGGGGCTGATCCATCCGCCGGTTGGCATGAATGTGTTCGTGATCAAGAGCGTGGTCAAGGACGTGAGCTTCACGACCATCTTCAATGGCGTGCTGCCCTTCGTGGCCACCGACATCGTGCGCCTGGTGATTCTGATCGCGTTCCCGATCATTGCGCGGTATTTGCCGGGCCGCATGCACTGAGCCCGGACACAAGACCCGGAAGGGCCTTGTGCCTGGCGAAGGCA
>CANJKD010000048.1 GCA_947474415.1 Burkholderiales bacterium
CCGAACCACAATCGCGCGTGCGCGAACAGTGTCATGGCAGGCAATTCGCCTGCGGCCGAAGGCGCTTGCAAACGGGTTGCTACCGCTTGCCAATGGGTGGCTGCAGACACAACTTGTTCAGCGCGCGCTTGCAGGTCGCCGAGTGCAAGCTCGACGGCCGAGGCAATGCGCGCCTGCTCCGCGTCCAGCGCCTTGCCACGGGATGCGGCGTTTTCAACAGTCACCAGAAAGGCCTCGAGCTCCGGTTGCGACCGGGCTGGCGGTTCACCCAGTGCCAGCGGATGCAGCAGCAGGCGGCCGGCCAGTGCGATGTTCCACTTCCTGCGCGTGGCATCGGTCGACAGCAGGCGCGCCATGTCGGTGGTGGCCCGGTCAAGGTCGGCGCGCGCGGCGGCGCGCTCGCCCAGCGCCAGGCGGATCTCGGCCAGGCCGAGCCGCGCGAAATTCAACTGCGCCAGCCAATCGGTGTTGGCGAGGTCGGCCACCACGCGCGCCTCGTATTGCGCACAGGCGTCGAACTCGCCCTGCGCCTCGCGCGCCTTGGCGATCCCGCCCCAGGTCTTGGCCAGTTCCAGGCCAAGTCGCGGAACCGGCTGCGCAGTTCGGACCTGGCGGCGCACGTCGGCGGCAACGCGGACGGCGCTGCGCTTCTCAACGCGGGCCGGATGGCTGCGAGCCTCGTCGATTCGAGGGTGGCCGACGCGCTGCATGCAAGTTGCGAGGACGACCGCGCCTCGCGCGCCACGAACCAGAAGATGGCCTGCGACACGCTCGTGCTGTGGGCGGAACGCGGTGTGCGCGCCAGTCGTTCGACACGCTCGCGCTGTGGCGGGCGCCGTCCGAGGCGCAGGTCATTGGCGAGGTGCTGCCCGCTGGCCATTTCATCCCCGAAAATTTGCCCGAAAAGGTCGCTCCGCATCTGCAGACCCACTTCGCCTGAAATTGCATTGCATGCGGGCATTCCGCGTGCTGCACCGCAGCCGGCCCGGTCTACCATCGCGTCAGTCTTCGAGGGGGCGCCCATGTTCAACTGGCTCAACCAGCTCGACCGGCATTTCCCGGTCCGCTACAGCGTCTGGTTGCTGTGCGCGGTGGCGATGCTGCTGTCGGCATTCACCTGGGTGGCGTTCGGCACCGGAGGCGGCCTGGCGTTCGCGTCACTGCTGCTGACCGGCCTGGGCTTGCGCGACACGCGCCAGACGCGCCACTCGGTGCTGCGCAACTACCCGGTCATCGGCCACCTGCGCTTCCTGCTCGAATTCATCCGGCCCGAGATGCGGCAGTACTTTATCGAAGGCGACAACGAGGCCGCGCCGTTCTCGCGCCAGCAACGCTCGCTGGTCTACCAGCGCGCCAAGGGCGAGGCCGACAAGCGGCCGTTCGGCACCCAGATGGACGTGGACGCGGTCGGCTACGAATGGATCAACCATTCGATGCTACCCAGCCACCTGGCCACGCATGACTTCCGCGTGCTGATCGGCGCCGGCCGCACCCAGCCGTACAGCGCCAGCCTCTTCAACATCTCGGCGATGAGCTTCGGCGCCCTGAGTGCGAACGCGATCATGGCCCTGAACATCGGCGCGAGGCAGGGCAACTTCGCGCACGACACCGGCGAGGGATCGATCAGCCGCCACCACCGTGAACACGGCGGCGACCTGATCTGGGAGATCGGCTCGGGCTACTTCGGTTGCCGCCATCCCGACGGCAGCTTCAATGAGGAACGCTTCGCCGAAAACGCCTGCCAGCCGCAGGTGAAGATGATCGAACTCAAGCTCAGCCAGGGCGCCAAGCCCGGCCACGGCGGCGTGCTGCCGGGCCCGAAGGTGACGCCGGAGATCGCCGAGGCGCGCGGCGTGGAACCCTGGGTCGACTGCGTCTCGCCGGCCAGCCACGGCGCGTTCAACACACCGATCGGGCTGATGCATTTCATCGAACGGCTGCGCACCTTGTCGGGGGGCAAACCGACCGGCTTCAAGCTGTGCATCGGCCACCCATGGGAATGGTTCGCGATCGCCAAGGCGATGCTGGAAACCGCCATCACGCCCGACTTCATCGTCGTCGACGGCGCCGAGGGCGGCACCGGTGCGGCGCCGGTCGAGTTCACCGACCACGTGGGAGCACCGCTGCAGGAAGGGCTGCTGCTGGTGCACAACACGCTCGTCGGACTGAACCTGCGCGACCAGGTGAAGCTCGGCTGCGCTGGCAAGGTGATCACCGCATTCGACATCGCCCGCATGCTGGCGCTCGGTGCCGACTGGTGCAACTCGGCGCGCGGCTTCATGTTCGCGCTCGGCTGCATCCAGGCGCAGAGCTGCCACACCGGCACCTGCCCGACCGGCGTGACCACGCAAGACGAACAGCGCGCCCGCGCCCTGGTGGTGCCGACCAAGGCCGACCGGGTTTACCACTTCCACCGCAGCACGCTGATCGCCTTGCAGGAACTGGTGCAGGCGGCCGGGCTGAGCACCCCGGCCCAGCTCACCGCCGCGCACATCGTGCGGCGCACCAATGAGCACAGCGTGAAGCTGCTCGCCAACCTGTTGCCCTTTGTGAAGCCCGGCGAACTGCTGCGCGGCGAGGCGACGCAGCAGGTGTTCCGCATCTACTGGCCGATGGCGCAGGCGTCGAGCTTCCAGGTGGCGATGCCGGTTTGAATCAACTCAAGAGCCGAATTCATTCACCGCAGATCCGCTTCAGCCCCTCAAGCCGCCGGCGGCAGCGTGTCGATGAAGCTGGCCCGCGTGGCCAGCTTGTCGGCCAGTTTCGCAAGGTTCGGGTGCGGCCCGCGCCAGTCGACTTGCGGGAAGCGGAAGTCGAGGTAGCCCAGCGCGCAACCGACCGCGATGTCGGCCAGCGACAGGTGGATGCCTGAACACCAGGGCTTGTCGGCCAGGCCGGTGCTGATGGCGGCGACCGAAGCAGTCACCTTGTGCATCTGCCGGTCGATCCAGGCCTGGCAGCGCTGCTCGGCGCTGCGCCCGGGCCAGGTCTGCTCAAGCCGGGCGAGGATGGCGGCATCGAGAATGCCGTCGGCCAGCGCCTCCCAGGTGCGCACCTCGATGCGCTCGCGGTTGCCCTCCGGGATCAGCCGGCTGACCGGCGAACGGGTGTCGAGGTATTCGACGATGACGCGCGAATCGAAGATGGCTTCACCACCGGCCAGCACCAGGCACGGCACCTTGCCGAGCGGATTCGACTTGACGATCTTGTCGTTCCCCCACACATCTTCCAGCTCGTGCTGGTAGTCGAGCTTCTTCTCCGCCATCACGACGCGAACCTTGCGCACGTAAGGGCTGGTGAGTGAACCGATGAGTTTCATGAAATCAGACTGTCAGGAGGCGCCGCGCGCTGTAGGCACAAGTTTAGCGGCGGGCCGTTGCGCCAAGGGTCAGCGGCGTAGCGCCCAGTCCACAGTGGCCGGCCGGCCGGGAAGGTTCAGGCGCGCCGAGGCCGCCGGTGTGCTGGCGATGATTTGCCCGCTCCGTACCACCTTGAGGCGGGTCGCACGCAAACGGATCGCTTCGATCGGGTCATGCGCCTGCAGAAGCACGAAATCGGCCCGGTTGCCGACCGCAATGCCATAGCCTTCCAGCCCGAGAACCTTCGCGCTGTTCACGGTCACCGCGTCGAAGCAGGCGCGCATCTGCGCTTGCGATGTCATCTGCGCCACATGCAAGCCCATGTGCGCGACCTCCAGCATGTCGGCGCTGCCGAGCGAGTACCACGGGTCCATCACGCAGTCCTGGCCGAAGGCCACGTTGACGCCGGCGGCCATCAGCTCGGGCACGCGCGTCATGCCGCGGCGCTTCGGGTAAGTGTCATGCCGGCCCTGCAGCGTGATGTTGATGAGCGGGTTCGCGACCGCATGCACCTGCGCCTCGGCGATCAGCGGCAGCAGCTTGCTCACGTAGTAGTTGTCCATCGAATGCATCGACGTGAGGTGCGAGCCGGTGGCGCGGCCGTGCAGCCCGAGGCGCTGGGTGTGGAAGGCCAGCGTCTCGATGTGGCGCGACAGCGGGTCGTCGCTCTCGTCGCAATGCATGTCGACGCGCAGGCCGCGCTCGGCCGCCAGCTCGCACAGGAGGCGCACGCTCTCGGCGCCATCGGCCATCGTGCGCTCGAAATGCGGAATGCCGCCGACCACATCGACACCGAGGTCGAGCGCCCGCGTCAGGTTGGCCAGCGCCTTCGGCGAGCGCAGCACGCCGTCTTGCGGGAACGCGACGAGCTGCAGATCGAGCCAGGGTGCCACCAGTTGCTTCACGTGCAGCAGCGCTTCGACGGCGAGCAGGCGGTCATCGCACACGTCGACGTGCGAGCGGACCGCGAGCAGGCCCTTCGCCACCGCCCAGTCGCAATACTGCAAGGCCCGCTCGATCAATGCCTCCTGCGTCAGCTGCGGCTTCAACTCTCCCCACAGCGCGATGCCTTCGAGCAGCGTGCCGCTCGCGTTCACGCGTGGCCGGCCGTAGCTCAGGGTCGCGTCCATGTGGAAGTGGGCATCGACGAAGGGCGGCGTCAGCAACTGGCCGTCGGCGTCGATCACTTCCGCGCCCACGGGCACCGGCAGGTTGGTGCCGACGGCTGTGATGCGGCCCGATTCGGTGAGCACGTCGATGCCGGTGCGGCCATCGGGAAGGGATGCGTTGCGAACGATGAGCATGAATACCTCAGCGATGGAACAGGGGAGTGCGCCTCATTCTGGCGGTTCGCGCAACGCAGCGCTGATCGAGACCGGCGCAGGTGGCGGCGCACCTGCGCTAAGGTGCGCGCCATGCACCCGGACGAACGCAACCGGCCGCCGCCCACACCCTGCCTGAACTGCGGGCATGCATTCGCCGCGCCGCACCCGAACTTCTGCCCGGCATGCGGCCAGGAGACCGATGTGCGGCCGCCCACATTGGGCGCCTTCCTGCAGCAGTTCGGCGGCGCCTACTTCTCGACCGAAGGTGCGATGTGGCGCACCCTGAAGTTGTTGCTGTTCAAGCCCGGCGAGCTGACGCGCCAGTACCTGTCGGGCCGACGCAAGCACTACGTGCTGCCGCTGCGGCTCTACCTGACCATCAGCGTCATCACGTTGCTGGCGGTGCGGCTGTTCGCAGGCGCCGGGGCTGACGGCAAGTTCGCAAACGCCGACGGCTTCGACCCCAAGCGCGCGAGCCACTTCAGCGTCGACATCGGCATCGGCCGCTTCGGCATGAACGGCGGGCAGTTCTACTGCGAGAACCTGCCCGGCGCGTTGTGCGCCCGGCTGCGCAGCCGCATCGACCTGGATGCCGTGGGCTTCCAGCGTGAAGCCGAGAAGATCGGCGAACGGTTCGTCTCGAACCTCGGCGCGTCGATGTTCCTGATCCTGCCGAGCCTGGCGCTGTGGCTGACCGGCGTCTACCGCAACCGGCGCATGCGCTACACGGAGCATCTGGTGTTCGCGCTTCACCTGCACTCGTTCTGGTTCATCGCACTCGCCCTTGCGCTACCGGGCATCGGCTGGCTTTCTGACATCGGCGCCCTGGCCATGCCGGTCTATGCCTGGCTGGCGTTTCGACGGGTCTACGGCGGGCGTTGGTGGCCACGCCTGTTGCGCCTGGCCCTGATCGGCGTGCTGTACGCCATCACCCTCGCCCTCGCGATGGCGGGCATCGGGCTGTGGAGCCTGTTGGTCTGAACAGGGTGACGCCGAAGCGCACATCGACTGTGCAAGACGGCGTCAGTCGGTCGCGCGTTGGCCGTAGGAGCGCAGTTCAGCCACGCTGATCTGCGCGGCGCCCACCAGTTCGTAGTGCCGCTCGGAGACAACTTTCACGTCGCCTTGCTCAAGTGTCAATTCAAACATGGCGATACGCCCACCCGCCATGAACTGTGCAGACACAGGCCGGCAAAGCAGGCTGGGAAACTTTTCAGCGCAGCACGCGATGTCTTGCTGGGTCTGAACCACACCGTGCTGGTCGCTGCCACCCTTGGCCTGGACCGGAACCACAAACTGCCGCCCGTGGCGATCCACGCCCACGTATATCTCGTCGATCTCGATCTGGCCGACGGCCGCGACCGTCGTGCGCAAGTGGTTCTGCAAAGAGTAGCTGGTGATGCCAAGAAAGACGTCAACCAAGCGGTTGTACCGAACCTTTGCGAGCAAGGCCTGTTCGTCGCCCAGCGCATAGGCCGAAATAATTTCAGGCGTCGAATCGGGAATCTTGATCGAGACCAGATCATCGCGCGGCATGATCCGGTTCAGCGTGACTTGCCGGAACCGATAGCGCCCACGCCCTGCCCCTTCAATGATCCACTCGCGGCCTGCTGCTGCCGCTTCGCGGATGGTCTGAGGCAACTCGGTGCGGTAGCGTACCGAGTACACGATGTCGCCGATGTTCTTCGGCAGTGTCACGCCCATCGACTGGGCCGCGTTCACGATGTCATCCCGGCTGAACTCGAATGCCATCAGCCCAGGCTCGTGGTGCTGGCCAAAAATCAACTCGATGATTGCTTGGTAGCGATTGGGTACAACGCCCTTGCTCGCCGCAGTCTTGTCGGCCTTCGGGCTATGCGGCATGGAGCGCTTCGTCGGTATCGAACAAATCGCTTCCGGCAACCGGCTTGCGCAGGCGCTGTGCGATCACATCGCGCGCCACTTCAAAGTAGCTTGCCGCCTGCCGCATGTCGCAGGTCAGGAGCGAGGGCCTCCCCAATGCGATGGCTTGTGTCGGCCGAACCGGCTTGATGCCAAGTGCCCGAACAATCTCAGCCGCCACAGCACGGCCAAGAAGCGGTGGCACGCTGTTGCCGATCTGCCGAAAACCGTGCCATTTGGTGGTGTGCAGGCGAAACCAATCGGGATAGGAATGCAGGCGCGCCGCTTCCCTGACCGTGATGACGCGGGCGTGCACCGGGTGAATCGGTCGAGGTGAAGTGAATGCGCCGCGCGCACTGTCAGTACCGGCACGGAGCGTATTGCAGCGGCCATCCAGGGGGAGCTTGCGAAACCGGCTCACGGGTTCGGTCTTGCCGGGCTCCGTGTCGATGAAACGCTGCTTGGAGAGTTCGGTGTGCTCGGTGCGGGCACTGGACGTGAGCAGGTTCGGATCGAACTTGCGCGGATGGCTGTAGTCGGCCTCGTCAGCGACCAGCCCGCGCAACCGCCTTGCATAGAGCGCCTTTGTGATCCAGCGCGTGCGAACCTCATCGCTGCCTTTCAGCGCAGCGAACGAGTCAGCGTCGGGCAGGTCGGAAATGGCCTCACCTGCTGTGACGCGCTCAGCAATGGCCCCAGGGTAGTCGGGCAGCGCCACATCAGAGCGTGCAGCGATCAGGAACAAGCGATGACGATCTTGGGGAACGCCGAAGTCGGCCGCGTTCAAGACCTGGTAGGGCTGCAACACGGAATAACCGGCGTCTTCCAGCGCAGCAATCAATTCACTCAAAAACTTAGCATGCTTGCCGAGCGTGAGCCCTTTGACATTCTCGAAAACACAGTACTTCGGCCGAAGCTCCTGAACCAGCCGCACATAGTGAAACACGAGTTGATTGCGCGGGTCAGCGAGGGCGCGCTTACCAATGAGCGAGAAGCCCTGGCAAGGCGCGCCACCAAAAACGACATCGACATCGGCGTTGCCCAAACCGGCCCGATGGCGAATGAAGTCGCCGGTCAGGTCAACGACGCTGGCGCAAATCGCCTTCGATTGCGGGAAGTTGTACTCGTGCGTCGCGCAGTGGATCGGATCGATCTCCACCGCTGCGGCCACATCAAAGCCGGCCTGCTCAAACCCCAACGACAAGCCACCTGCGCCAGCGAAGAGGTCAATGCCGATCGGCCTTCGTGCGCCATTGGTGGGTTCTTGTCGCTTCATCTGATGCCTTCTGCCGCTGGGTATCTGTACAAATATACAAGTTATAAATATCTCAACAAGCTTGATTCTCCCCAATTCAAGAGTCGATGACCCGCGCTCGCCGGTCTCTTCCGTCACACCCGCACTTCTACAATTGCCGACTGACCGCCGCTCCGGCGCGCTGCGCGCGCGAACCGCCATGAACCTGTCCGCCCTCTCCGCCCTTTCGCCGCTCGACGGCCGCTATGCAGCCAAGGTGGCGGCGCTGCGCCCGCTGCTGTCCGAATTCGGCTTGATGCACCGCCGCGTGCAGGTCGAGGTGGAGTGGTTCATCGCCTTGTCGGACGCCGGCTTCAGCGAATTCAAGCCGCTGAGCGAAGCCGCGCGCGGCTTGCTGCGTGGGCTGGTACTGCGCTTCTCGGAGGCCGATGCGCAGGCCATCAAGGAGATCGAGAGCACCACGAACCATGATGTGAAGGCGGTCGAATACTGGCTCAAGGGCCGCTTCGAGGCGCACGCCGAACTGAAGGCGGCCGGCGAGTTCGTGCACTTCGCGTGCACCAGCGAGGACATCAACAACACCAGCCACGGCCTGATGCTGCAGACCGCGCGCGCCGAGGTGCTGTTGCCCGCGCTCGACAAGGTGGTGGCGCGCATGAAGGCGATGGCGCACGACCTGGCCGACGTGCCGATGCTGGCCCGCACCCACGGCCAGACCGCGAGCCCGACCACGCTCGGCAAGGAAGTCGCGAACGTGGTGGCGCGGCTCGCCCACGCGCGCCTGCGCATCGCCGAAGTGAAGCTGCTCGCGAAGATGAACGGCGCGGTCGGCAACTACAACGCCCACCTCGCGGCCTACCCTGAATTCGACTGGGAAGCGTTCGCCCGCAAGGTGGTCGAACAGCAGCTCGGCCTCTGCTTCAACCCGTACACGATCCAGATCGAACCGCACGACTGCATGGCCGAGCTGTTCGACGCGCTGACGCGCACCAACACCATCCTGATCGACTGGTCACGCGACGTGTGGAGCTATGTGAGCCTGGGCTACTTCAAGCAGCGTTTGAGGGAGGGAGAGATCGGCTCCAGCACGATGCCGCACAAGGTCAATCCGATCGACTTCGAGAACGCCGAGGGCAACTTCGGCCTGGCCAGCGCGTTGTTCACGCACCTGAGCCAGAAGCTGCCCACGAGTCGCCTGCAGCGCGACCTGACCGACAGCACCGTGCTGCGCAACATGGGCGTCGCGCTGGGCTATGCGCTGCTCGGCTACGACTCCTTGCTGCGCGGTCTGGAGAAGCTGGAAGTGA
>CANJKD010000049.1 GCA_947474415.1 Burkholderiales bacterium
GACGACGCTGGCGAACGGCTCGATGCAGTCGTGCACCAGGCCACGCAGGCGCAGCCGCGCCAGCTCTTCGTCATCGACCAGCAAGACCCGTATCGCGGCACTCATTGCTTCTCCCGGCCGCGCTTCAAAGTGGCACCACGATCTGCACCCGGAACACGCCGTGTTCGAGTTGCGTGTCGAACTGCGCCGCCACGTCGTGCATCAGGCGCAACCGTTCGCGCACATTGCGCAAGGCAATGCCGCTGCCAGGGCGCGACGGCGCCTGCGGCACGCTGTTGGCAATCGACAGCACCGCGCGCCCGAGCCTGACCTGGGTGCGAATGCGGACCGTGCCGCCCACATCACCCGGCTCCACACCATGGCGCACCGCGTTCTCGACCAGCGGCTGCAACAGCAGCGGCGGCACGCGCGCGCGCCCGGCGTCGGGGTCGAGTTCCCAGACCACGTTGAGCCGGCTGCCGAAGCGGATCTGCTCGATCGCCAGGTAGCGCTGCGCCAGCTCCACCTCTTCAGCCAGCGTGACGGCCTCTCGGCTGTCGGAAATGGCCACGCGAAACAGCTCGGCCAGGTCTTCGAGCACGCCTTCGGCTCGCGCTGGGTCGAGCCGCACCAGGGCCAGCGCGGTGTTCAAGGTGTTGAAGAGGAAGTGCGGCCGGATGCGCGATTGCAACTCGGCCAGGCGCGCCGTGGTGTCGGCCGGCAGCAAGGCCTGCGCGCGCAGCGCGAGCCACAGGAACAGCGCGCCGGCCAGTGCCGCGCCGGCCACGGCGGCGGCAAAGGCCAGCCCGAGGTGCGCCGCATCGGTGGCCATTGCATCGCTGACGAGGTCCCCGGTGAGCAGCGAGCCCAGCGCCGCACCGAGCGCGCCGCAGGCAGCGCCCAGCGCCGCCGCCGCCGCCGACTGCCCGGCTGCGGGCAAGGCGCCGAGCACCTGCTTCAGCGCGCACGCCATCAGCAGCCACATCAACACTCCCGGCAGTGCGATGCCCGAGCCGGCCGCGAACAGGCGCAACCACCCCGCCGCACTGCCGGCGCTGAACAGCACGCCCACCGCCACCACCGCATGCACGAACAACAGCGCGCGCAGCACCACGCCGACATGGCAGACATCGAACAGCGACGACGCGCCCGCCGCTGGCACCGGCTCGGCCGCCGCGCCGGGCACGTCGAAGATCGTCGTGCCGAAGCCGCTGCTGCGCGCAGGGCTCGCTGCGGCATCGGTCTGCGGGGGCTGGCTCAGGGGTATCGGCATCGGTGCGGGCGGGCTCAGGACGAGGTCTGGCCGGGGTGGCCTCGATAGAATCCACAGGACACAAGCCTGCCGGCCGCATTGTCCCGCCCAACGCCCATGTCCACGAACCAACTCGACAAAAAATCCCAGGCCTGGTCGGCGCTGTTCTCCGAGCCGATGAGCGATCTGGTGAAGCGCTACACCGCCAGCGTGGGCTTCGACAAGCGGCTCTGGAAGGCCGACATCACCGGCAGCCTGGCGCATGCCGACATGCTGGCGGCGCAAGGCATCATCAGTGCCGAAGACCTGGCTTCGATCGAGCGTGGCCTTGGCGAAGTGCGGGCCGAGATCGAAGCGGGAACCTTCGAGTGGAAGCTCGACCTCGAAGACGTGCACCTGAACATCGAGGCACGCCTGACGCAACTCGTCGGCGATGCCGGCAAGCGCCTGCACACGGGCCGCTCGCGCAACGACCAGGTGGCCACCGACGTGCGCCTGTGGCTGCGCGACGAGATCAGCACCATCGCCGCCCTGCTGGTCGAACTGCAGCGCGCGCTGGTCGAGGTGGCCGATGTGAACGCCGAGGTCATCCTGCCCGGGTTCACCCATTTGCAGGTGGCTCAGCCGGTGAGCTTCGGCCACCACTTGCTGGCGTATGTGGAGATGTTCTCGCGCGACGCCGAACGCATGGCCGATGTGTTCCGCCGCACCAATCGCCTGCCGCTCGGCGCCGCCGCGCTGGCCGGCACCAGCTACCCGCTGGACCGCGAGCGCGTGGCGCGCACGCTGGGCATGGTCGATGCACAAGGCCAGCCCTGCGTGTGCCAGAACAGCCTCGACGCCGTGAGCGACCGCGACTTCGTGATCGAGTTCACCGCCGCTGCCGCGCTGTGCATGGTGCACTTCTCGCGCCTGAGCGAAGAGCTGGTGCTGTGGATGAGCCAGAACTTCGGCTTCATCGACCTGGCCGATCGCTTCTGCACCGGCAGCTCCATCATGCCGCAGAAGAAGAACCCCGACGTGCCCGAACTGGCGCGCGGCAAGACCGGCCGCGTGGTCGGCCACCTGATGGGCCTGATCACCTTGATGAAGGGCCAGCCGCTGGCCTACAACAAGGACAACCAGGAAGACAAGGAGCCGCTGTTCGATACCGTGGACACGCTCACCGACACGCTGCGCATCTTCGTCGAGCTGGTGGCCGGCATCGCCGTCAAACCAGAGGCGATGGAGCGCGCCGCGCTGCGTGGCTACGCCACCGCCACCGATCTGGCCGACTACCTCGTCAAGAAGGGCCTGCCGTTCCGGGATGCGCACGAGGTGGTGGCGCACGCGGTGAAGTTCGCGATTCAACAGGGCACCGACCTGTCGGCCTTGCCGCTTGAAACATTGAAGGGCTTCAACCCGACCATCGAGGCCGATGTGTACGAGGTGCTCAGCCTGCGCGGTTCGCTGAACGCTCGCAACGTGCTTGGCGGCACGGCGCCGGCTCAAGTTCGCGCCCAAGTGGCGCGGCACCGCGCGCGGCTCGCGTAGCGGACCGGCGCGGGACGCATCCAATCCCGCGCCGTGGCCGTACACGGTGGCAGTGCGTGAGAGTTTTGGCCCCCTCGCCCGTTCGGGAAGAGGGAGCGAATTCAAAAGACCCGGCGCGTGGACACCTTCAAACACCTGTTGACCTGGACCGTGCTGCCGCTGATCGTGCTGGTGGCGGTGGCCGCCTGTTCACCGCTGCGCACGCTCAACGTGCTGGCCAGCGCTGGCAACGGCCACATGCTGAAGTCGGGCGTGGCCTATGGCCCGCTCGACCGGCACAAGCTCGACATCTACACCCCGGCGTCGACGCCCGCCGCCACGCCACCGCCCGGCGGCTGGCCACTCGTGGTGTTCTTCTACGGCGGTTCCTGGAACACCGGCGAGCGTGCCGACTACGGCTTCGTGGCCAGTGCGCTCGCGGCACGCGGCGTGCTCACGCTGGTGGCCGATTACCGGCTCTACCCTGCCGTTCGCTACCCCGAGTTCCTGAATGACAGCGCGCTCGCCCTGGCCTGGGGCCTGACCGAGGCAGCGCGCCTGGGCGCCAACCCGAAACGCGTGTTCGTGATGGGCCACAGCGCCGGCGCCTACAACGCCGCGATGCTGGCACTCGACCCGCGCTGTCTGGCCGCCACCGGCCACACACCCGCCGAGCTGGCCGGCTGGGTCGGCCTGGCCGGACCGTATGACTTCTTTCCGACCGACAACCTCGATGCGCGGCCGGTGTTCTTCCACCCGAACTACCCGGCACATGCGCAGCCGATCGAATTCCCGTCGGCGAACTCACCGCGCAGCTTCCTGGCGGCACCGGTGAATGATGCGCTCGTCAGCCCGACACGCAGCACCGCCAGCCTGGCGCGTGGCCTCGAAGCGGCCGGCGTGCCGGTGACGCTGAAGCGGTACGGGCGCGCCAGCCACACCACCTTGATCGGCGCCTTCGGGCTGCCCCTGCGCTGGGTCGCGCCGGTGCTCGAAGACGTGCTCGCCTTCATCGCCGAAGCGCCACCGGCGCGCTGACCTGCCGGGCTGAAGTTCATGCCATCGGCACTTCGGTGGCCTCACAGATCGACAGCGTCGGCGGCGCATCGACCGGAGCCGCCACCGCCTTGCCGAAGCCGCGCATGCAGCGTTCCGGTGACGATGATCATGGCGGGCTCTCGATGTGCCTTCACAGGGTGTCTGTGCGGCGGCGATCCGCCATCAGGCCTGCCGGGCCGTGCCGGCCAGGGCGTCGTGAATGCGCGGCGCCAGCGCCTCCAGCGTGTCCTGCTTGTTCAGCAGGCTGTGCACGCCGGCCGCACGGGCCCGCACGCGCATGTCGTCCGAAATGTAGCCGGAGCTGATCACCACCGGCAGCCCCGGCTGCAACTTCGCCAGGGCCTCGGCCAGGTCGATGCCCGAGAAATGGGGCATGTTGAAATCGGTCACCACCACGTCAATGGACTCGGGCGTGGCCTCAATACAGGCCATGGCTTCGCGGGCATCGGCACAGCAGGTCACGCGGAAGCCGGCACGCGCCAGCAAGCTCTCCACCATCAACACCATCACTTCGTCGTCGTCCACGTACAGCACGTGCCGGCCCGCGCC
The DNA here is from genome assembly GCA_947474415.1 of Burkholderiales bacterium. GTDB lineage: Bacteria > Pseudomonadota > Gammaproteobacteria > Burkholderiales > Burkholderiaceae_C > LMDS01. The sequence continues at coordinate 4,352 of CANJKD010000049.1, forward strand.
GCCCAGCGGCGCGGGGGCGGCGGCGTCGAACGTGGGCACGGCCAACACGGCCTCGCAAGCTGGGAAGTAGAGGTGGAAGGTGGTGCCGACGCCGGGCTCGCTTTCGACACTGATGCCGCCGTGGTGGGCGCTCACGATGCCGTGCACCACCGACAAGCCCAGGCCCGTGCCTTCGCCCACTGCCTTGGTCGTGAAGAAGGGCTCGAAGATGCGCCCGCGCGTGACGCGGTCCATGCCGCTGCCGGTGTCCGCCACCCAAAGGTGGGCGTACCGGCCCGGCGGCATGGCGTCGTGCGGGGCGGGTGCGCTGGCGCCCAGCACCAGCGTCTCCAGGCCGATGCGGATGTCGCCCACGCCGTTCGGCAGCGCGTGCCAGGCGTTCAGGCACAGGTTCATCAACACCTGCTGCACCTGGATGGTGTCGGCATTCACATGCACGGGAACGTCGCTCAGCGTGGCGCCCAGGGTCACCATGGCCGGCAGGGTCGAGTGCAACAGGCCGAGCGTGTCTTCGACCAGCGGGCGCATCGGCTGGCGCACCAGTTCCTGCGACTGGCGCCGGCTGAAGGCCAGGATCTGCTGCACCAGGCCGCGCGCACGCCGTGCTGCCTTGTCGATCTGCGACAGGCCGGTGCGCACTGCCGTGTTGGCGCCTGCGTCTTCTGTGGCCAGCGCCACGTTGCCCAGGATCGAGCCGAGGATGTTGTTGAAGTCATGCGCGATGCCGCCCGCCAGCGTGCCGATCGACTCCATCTTCTGCGACTCGCGCAACTGCGCTTCCAGGCCGTGGCGGTCGGCTTCGGCCCGTTTGCGCTCGCTGATGTCACGCGCCACCGAAACCCAGTGCGTGTGGCGGCCACTCGCATCGAAGATCGGAACGCTGTCGAACTCGACCCAGAACGTCTCGCCCGACTTTGTGTAGCAGAGCAACTCGCAATGCATCGACTGCCGCATCCGCACTGCCACGGCCACACGCATCAGTTCGCTGCGCTGGGTCAGCGGGCCCTGCAGCAACCGTGGCGACCGGCCGATCACCTCGTCGCGCTGGTAGCCGGTTCGGCGCTCGAAGGCCTGGTTGACGAACACGATGCGCGGGCCCGGCTCGGTGACGGGTTCGGCCTCGGTGATGAGCACCATGTCGTGCAGGCACTCCACGCAGGTCTTCAACAGCATCAACTGCTCCTGCGAGCGGCGCTGCGCCGAGACGTCGCGCAGTATCACGGTGAAGAACTTTTGCCCATCGACCTCGATCTGTGAAATCGATGCCTCCACCGGGAACTCCTCACCATTCGCGCGCAACCCAGTGACATGGCCGAGCTTGCCCATGGTGCGGCTGGTGACACAGGTGTCACCAGCCGCCCACGTGGCCGCCGTGCTCTGCGCGCCAGCGCGCCGGCAACAGCAACTCAAGTGGCTCGCCGCGTATCGCTTCGGCGCGGTGGCCGAACATGCGTTCCGCAGCAGCATTGAACACCACGATGCGGCTATGGGAATCGACGCTGATGATGCCGTCCATCGCCGAGTCGATCACGCCTTCAAGGCGCAAGCGCTGGGTCTCGAAAGCCAGCTCCGCCTGCTTGCGCTGCGAGATGTCGCGCGACGCGCCCAGGTAGCCCTCGAACCCGCCCGTGCGGCCGAAGACCGGCCTGCCGCTGGTCGATAGCCAGCGCATCGCACCGTCCAGGTCGGGGCGCTGGATCTCGAAGTCGCGGAACACCTGACGGGCTTCGAGCGTGGCCTGGAAGCGAGCCCACCCGGCCGGCCCCGGGCTCAGCGAAGGCAGCTCCCAAGGGTGCTTGCCGACATAGGTGGCGCTGTCGATGCCCGTGGCCCGCTTTACCTCGTCGCCGATCTCGGCGAAACGCAACTGCGCATCGAGCCGCCAGTGCCAGTCGGACGACAGCTCGGTCAGGCTGCGAAAACGCGCCTCGCTCTCGCGCAATGCGCGCTGCTCCACCTCGCGCTGGCCGATCTGGCGCAGCGCAGCCGCGGTGGCGGCCGCCACGGCCAGCCATGCGACGAGCAGGATCACCGCATCACGCTGGCGCCGTTCGCGCCAGGGCGCCGCACCTCGGTCAGCGACACGCCGAACGAGACCACCAGCGGCGCGTCGGGCAACGCGCGATAGGTTGTAGACACGCTCGACGTTGTCGGCCACAACCGTCTGTTGTACGGTGCCCACCGCCGCCTTCGGGAGGTGAAGCTGGAACATGGGCGAGCCGATCCAGTGGCGCGCCTGGATCGCCGCATTGGCGGGCGCCCGCACCACGATCCAGCCGTCGCGCAGGAACAGTGTGGCGAAGCCACTCTGGCCGGTGTCGAGCAAATCATAGACACGCTGAAACGCATCGAGGTCGATCAACGCCAGCAAGGCGCCCTGGAACGCACCGCCGGGTGGCCCGAGCCGCAGCGCCAGCGGCATCATGGCATGCGCACCCGGCGCGGCCGCCGGCAACGGTGCACCGATCCAGGTGCTGGCAGCTGCGGGGCCACGCAGCGTGCCAAAGGCCCCGCGCTGCGCGATGGCACGGCCACTGGCTGCAGCGTCGTCAGACGAGGCTGCCAGCACGGCCGCATCGGCATCGAAGAGCACCAGCGCGCGGATCGGCCCGGCGGCGGCCAGTTGCTGCCGCAAGCGCTCGCGCAGCGCCGTCGACGAACCCGCAGCCAAGCCGCCCACCGGCACGGCGGCCGCCGCCATGTCGGCCAGAGTGAGTTCGAGCCGGTGCAGGCTCTGCCGCGCATGCTCTTCCAGCGATCATGCCTGGAACTGGGTGCGCTTCTCGGCGGACTCGATGGCCAGCGCCTTCTCTCGGTTCAGGTCGAGCGCAATCAGCGCGGCCAGCCACCCGGCCACCACCGATGCCGCCAGCACGACGGCAACCCGGGGATTCAGGTGGGGGACGACCATGGCGTCAGGATACGCCGCTCGACAGCCCATGCGGGCAGCGATAGAGCCACAACACGCGCCCATCGGCGCATTGCAGCGTTTGCTGCGGCACCTGCCCCGCCACTTTGAATTCCAGGCTTGCCAGCCAGCTGCCGGGGCGCAGTTCGCGGCGCGCCTTGTCCCAGGCGCGCGCCATGCTTTCGGGTCGCTGGAACAGATAGACGAGGTCGAAGGCCGACCAGTCTGCGGCCCAGATGTCGGCGCGCCGGATGCGCGCAAAGCGGCAGCGCAACGCGCAGGCCCAGCGCAGCGGCCAGCTCCACTCCATGCCTTCCAGTTGCGCTTGCGGGTATTCGCGCTGCAGCTCGCGCAAGCCCGCTCCCAGGCCGCAGCCGGCATCGAGCACGCGGGCATCTGCCGGAAGCACCGCCAGGCGTGCCAGCCCCCGCAAACCACCTTCGGGGGTGGGGAACAGCGGTGCGTCTCGCCACGCGTTCATCGGGTAGACGAGTGCCAGCAGGCCGAGCGGCAACAGCCAGCCCCAGGCCGGCAGCGCGCTGGCGAGGCCGGAGGCCGCCAGCGACAACGGGAAGCCGAGCGCGACAAACACCCGGCGCCATGGCGTGCCACCGAGCAGGCTCAGGGCCGCACCGGTTGCGGCGCCAGCGCCCATCGCGAAGGCGAGGCCGGCCCCCAAACCGCCGACGCCGACGAACACGCCCCAACAGGCGGCCCAGGCCAGCAGCGCAGGCAGTGGCCAGGTCCGGTTCACACCAAGCCGCCCACCGACACTGGCTTCAGTCCCTGGCTTCAATACGTGCGCAGCTTCACGCGCAGCCGGGCGATGGACTGGCTGTGCAGCTGGCACACGCGCGACTCGGTGACCTTGAGCACCGCCGCGATCTCCTTCAGGTTCATGTCGTGTTCGTAGTACATGCTCATCACGTACTGCTCGCGCTCGGGCAGCACCTTGATCGCCTCGACGAGTGCGGCGCGCATGCGGTGGTCTTGCAGCTGAGCGAGCGGGTTGCCTTCATCACCGCCCACGTGGCGGTCGAGAAAGTCGCGGTCGCCTTCGTCGCCCGACATGTCTTCCAGGGACACGAGCTGGGTGCCGCGCACCTTGCCGAGCAGTTCCTGGTATTCGGTCAGCGCCAGGCCCATTTCACGTGCGATCTCGCTTTCGACCGGCGCCCGGCCGAGCCGCTGTTCGAGCTTGTGCACCGCCGACTCGATGGTGCGCTGCTGCTTGCGCGTACCGCGCGACAGGTAGTCGTTGCCGCGCAACTCGTCGAGCATCGCGCCGCGGATGCGTTGCGTCGCGAAGGTATCGAACTGCACACCTTGGGTGGCATCGAAGCGGGTCAGTGCGTCAGCCAAACCGATCATGCCGACCTGGATCAGGTCGTCGATCTCGACGTTCGCCGGCAGTCTCGCAATCATCTGGCGCGCCAGGCGCCGCACCAGCGAGCTGTACTGCTTGAGCGTGGAGTTCAGGTCCAGCTGACCTTTGGCGGTGTACATGCAGTGCCCTTCCGGAGAATCAGTGGTGGGCCCACGAGGCCGCCGCGCCTGCGGGCTGCGGCGCCGCGCAGGGCGGGTATTCCACATACGGCGCATGCGCGGGCAGTGCCAGCGGGGCCGTGCCGAGCGCCGTCGCGAGTTGCCCGCGCACCAGGCGGCGCAGCTCGGGGGTCGGCGCCTCGGTGGCATCGCAGGCCGGATCGATGCGCACCCAGTCGCGCAGCACGGCGCCCAGAAAGTCATCGGCGCAGGTGGCAATCTGCATCGCAATGCGCTCGGCACGCGGCGAGTTGGGCGCGCAGCCGAGCAGCAGATCGTGCACGACGAGGCCGGCGCGCTGGGTCAGCAGCTTCATC
>CANJKD010000050.1 GCA_947474415.1 Burkholderiales bacterium
AGCAGCGCCAGCGGTTCGGTGAGGGCGTCGGCATCGAGCGCCATCAGGCCGGGGAACAGTTCCAGCGCGGTCGCGAAACCGGCCACCCAGGGGTAGACGGCGTCGTTGCCGGCAGGGGTCGAACCGCCCTCCTCGTCATCCTCAGGGTCAGCGAAGTCTTCGAACGACTTGCCGGGCGACGCGGGTTCGTCACCGGGCTCATCGCCCGCCTCGTCGTCGAGCTCGAACACCCAGGGGTCGAACCACTGGCGGCGCGTGATAGCGTCGTCGAGCTCGGCATGGCGGCGGCACGCCAGCGCGTGCAGGCGCGATGCATCGAAGCGGGCGGGCAGCGAGCGGCCGTCGACATCGGTGATGTACGGCAACCAGCGCATCGGCGGCACGGCCTGGGGTTGGAGCAGCACGCCGCAGAGAAAACCGTCGAGCATGCTCACGTCCAGCGCTTCGAGCGGCGCGGGCACGGTATCGAGCAGGACTTGAAGCTCGTCGAGCTCGTGCGCGGTCAGCGGTTGAGTGGCGACACGCCGCTCGGGGCGAGGCGGGGGTGGGCGGTGGCTGTGGGAAGGCATGGGCGGATTGTGGCGTGCACGGCACGCTTCCTTCAAGTTGGGGATGGCAGGCCATCGGGTGCGCCCCTAGAGTGCCGCTCGTTGCTGCATTGCGCGCCGCGCGGTGCAGCCACCAGATTCAGATCTTCGCAAGGCCGGCTTTGCATTTCGATGCAGGCGCGGAACCGATACCGGTCCCAACGACGTCCTTTCTGAAGGACTTCCAAGCCCACCCGTTCGCGCGGGTGGGCCTTTTTTTTGGGGTCAGCCCGGGGGCTCTGGCTCGAAACCAGGTTTGAACGCCGCGCGCAGATGCGCCACCAGCGCTTGCACCGCCTTCGGTGTGCTCGGGCTCCAGGGCCGCATCGCATAGACCGCGTCGCCGAAGAAGCCGACCGGTCGCCACGGCGTCATCACCTCCCGCAGCCGCCCGCTGCGCAGCGCGTCGACGGCACTGAAATCAGGCAGCAACGCCAGGCCCAGCCCGGCCAGCGCGGCGCCGCGCAGCAGCTCGCTGTTGCTGGCCCGGAACGGGCCCTGCACCGTGACGCTTACCCGCTCGGGCTCGCGCTCGGGCTCGCCCTTCGATGGCCGCAGCACGCGCTCGAACTTCCACAGCGCCGGGCCGGGTCGCAGGTACGGCAGGCACAAGTGCGTGGCCAGTTCGGCGGGGTCTTGCGGTGTGCCGTGGCGGCGCAGGTAGGCGGCACTGGCCACCAGCACCGAGCGCGACTCGCACAGCTTCCACGCCACGTGGTTTTCCGGCGGCGCACTGGTGTGGCGCACTGCCAGATCGAAGCCTTCGTGGGCCAGCGTCACGAGCCGGTCCGACAGCTCAAGCTCGATGCGGATGTCGGGGTGGGCGCGCAGAAAGCTCTCGATCTGCGGCGCGACCTGCTGGCGGCCCAGCGCCACCGGCGCGGTCACCCGCACCAGCCCGCGCGGCTGGGCTGCCAGGTCACGCGTTTCGGTCACGCTGCGGGCGATCTGCGCGAAGCTCTCGGCGGTCTGCGCCACCAGTTGCTGGCCGGCTTCGGTGAGGCGCAATGAGCGCGTGGTGCGCTGCACCAGCGTCTGCGCAACAGCCCTTTCCAGCTCGCTGATGCGCTGGCTCACCGCCGCCTTCGACAGCCCGAGCCGCTGCGCCACCTGCGTGAAGCTGCCCAGCTGGGCGAGCAACGTGAGCGTGTGAACCTGTGGCCACAGCAGGTCGATGCGCTGTTCGGGTGGCAGCGTGGGCAGCGGGACGGGCGAGGTGGGCATGGGCTGGAACTGACAGGGGTTGATTGTTCAGTCTATCGAACAATGAAAGCGGTGGCAGGCAATTGGCAAGCGCCGGGCAGCCGCTTAGACTGGCCAATTGATTCCGCATCCACCAGGAGACACCACCATGGCCGCACCCGAAGCCTTCGCAGCAAGCACCGAAGTCGGCCACTTCATCAACGGCCGCGCCGCACCGAGCACCAGCGGGCGCCGCCAGCCGGTCTTCAACCCGGCCACGGGCGCGGTGGCGCGCCAGGTGGCGCTGGGCTCGGAGGGTGAAGTGAGCGCCGCCGTGGCCGCCGCGAAGGCCGCTTTCCCGGCCTGGGCCGACACGCCGCCGATCCGCCGCGCGCGCATCATGAACACCTTCCTCGGGCTGCTGAACCAGCACCGCGACACGCTCGCCGCCATGATCACCGCCGAGCACGGCAAGGTGTTCACCGACGCGCAGGGCGAGGTCACGCGCGGCATCGACATCGTCGAGTTCGCCTGCGGCGTGCCGCAGTTGCTGAAGGGCGACTTCACCGATCAAGTGTCAACCGGCATCGACAACTGGACGTTGCGCCAGCCGCTCGGCGTGGTGGCCGGCATCACGCCGTTCAACTTCCCCGTCATGGTGCCGATGTGGATGTACCCGGTGGCCATCGCCTGCGGCAACTGCTTCATCCTGAAGCCGAGCGAGCGCGACCCTTCGGCCAGCGTCTTCATGGCCGAATTGCTGAAGCAGGCCGGCCTGCCCGACGGCGTGTTCAACGTCGTGCAAGGCGACAAGGTGGTGGTTGACGCGCTGTTGACGCACCCCGACGTGCGCGCGCTGAGCTTCGTCGGCTCGACCCCGATCGCGCAGTACATCTACGACACCGGCGCGCACCACGGCAAGCGCGTGCAGGCGCTGGGCGGCGCGAAGAACCACATGGTCGTGATGCCCGATGCCGACATCGAGCAGGCCGTCGATGCGCTGATCGGCGCGGCCTACGGTTCGGCCGGCGAGCGCTGCATGGCGATCAGCGTGGCGGTGCTGGTGGGCGACGTGGCCGACAAGATCATCCCGAAGCTGGCCGAGCGCGCCAAGGCCCTGATCATCAAGAACGGCATGGAACTCGACGCCGAGATGGGCCCCATCGTCACGCGCCAGGCGCTGGAGCGTATCGAGGGCTACATCGGCGTGGGGCTTGAGGAAGGCGCGACGCTGGTCGTCGACGGGCGCGGCTGCAAAGTGGCCGGCCATGAGGGTGGTTTCTTCACCGGCGGCACGCTGTTCGACCACGTCACGCCCAACATGCGCATCTACAAGGAAGAGATCTTCGGCCCGGTGCTGTCGTGCGTGCGCGTGCCCGACCTCGCAGCGTCGGTCGACCTGATCAACGCCCACGAGTTCGGCAACGGCGTGGCCTGCTTCACCAGCGACGGCAACGTGGCGCGCGAGTTCTCGCGCCGCGTGCAGGTCGGCATGGTCGGCATCAACGTGCCCATTCCGGTGCCAATGGCCTGGCACGGCTTCGGCGGCTGGAAGCGTTCGTTGTTCGGCGACATGCACGCCTACGGCGAGGAAGGGGTGCGCTTCTACACCAAGCAGAAGTCGGTCATGCAGCGCTGGCCGGCGAGCATTGGCAAGGGTGCTGAGTTCGCGATGCCGACGGCGAAGTAGGCTTGGCCTTTGAAGAATGCGGGCAGCACGTTGAAGCATCCACCAGCTTGCGGCTCTACGGAAGTATTGACGATACGTATTGCTCGCTTATTATTGGCGAGCGAACGCGATCAACTGGCAACCGAAAGCCCTTCGCCAACTGCGCAAGATTGAAGTTCACGTGGGGAAGCAGATCCGAACGGCGGTGAGTACTGAACTCGTTGACTTGTCGAAGGCCAGGAACGTCAAGGCCCTCACGAATCACGACCACGGGTATCGCCTGCGCGTAGGCAACTACAGGGTCTTCTTCGACTTTGACGGTGCGGTCTGCATCGTAAACATTGAAGAGGTCAGGAAGCGCGATGAACGCACGTACTGAGTTTCAGGTCATCGTTGGTCAGGACGGAAAGCCTGCCTTCGTCGTGGTGCCCTACGAACAGTTCCGCCGCATGAAAGGCGGCTTCACACATGGCACCGTACCGGACGAAGTGGTCAACCTGTCGTTCGAGCGTGGCGTGTCCGCGATGGCCGCATGGCGCGAGCACTTTGGCTTCACCCAAGCCGAGGTCGCGGCCCGCATCGGCATCACCCAGGCGGCATACGCCCAGATGGAGAGAGTGAAGCAACCTCGCAAGGCCACGCTTGAAAAGGTGGCGGCGGCCTTGGGTCTTGAAGTCGAACAACTTCGCTGGTAACCAGTGACGGCCACCGCCTGCGGGCTCATGTCTCGAAGGCGCCACCGTTCGCTTTGCGGGTCACCACGGCGAAGTCTTTGACCACGCTGAATTCTTGCTCATGGCCCCCAACGATGACATCGGCGCTCCTGGACCGCTTGCTGGCTCACGTCGACACCGTTCTGATCGAGGGCAAGAGCTACCGCGGACAGGATCACGCCTGAAGCCTCGCTGCGCCCCCAGCGCCAGCTTCAAGCCAATGCCACCGCGAAATCCTCAGCATTTTGAAACCGGCCAAAACTCAGCACGTTCGCACCGGCGCCCATATACACCAAGCAGAAGTCGGTCATGCAGCGCTGGCCGGCGAGCATTGGCAAGGGTGCTGAGTTCGCGATGCCGACGGCGAAGTAGGCGGTCGTTACAGCACCCGGACGCCGGGCAAAGTCCGCATCGCCTTGACGAAGGTGGCCGTGTATTCGCACGGCGTACTGGCGTTCTTCAGGGCAATCATGGTGTCGGCAAAGTCACACGCCCGCTCGCCGCAAAGGCGGACGGCGTGGCTCAGCCGGTCGCGGTCTTCAAATGAGAAGGCGGCGCTTTCGAGCAGAGAAGCTATCGCCGTCAGCGCTTCGGCAGGTGCGAAACCATAGAGGCGCCCCAAAACCCAGACCAGCTCGACCAGCACCATATCGTTGACGAAGAACGCGCCTGGTTCACCGTCATGTGCCGCCAGCAGGCGCGAGGCCGCTTTCAATTGCGCGGGTTCGTCGGCCGTCAACAGGCTAACCAGGACATTCGTGTCCAGGCCGATCATGGGCGCCGCGTCACTTCGGCTTGCGCGAACGCTGGAGGCGATCAACAGCCGCATCGGCCACCGCCTCGTTCATTTGGCCGGTGCTCACTGCGGCTCGGCCCGGCTGCTTCAGCAGCCCGACGATGGACAGCGCAGAGCGATTCAGTGAGCGCACGGAAATCGATCCATCGTCGTTCAGCTTGAAGTCGAGCTGAGTTCCCCGCTCGATCTTCAAATGATCACGGATGGCTTTGGGCACCGTGACTTGGCCTTTGATGCTGACGGTAGCGAGCATGGAAAATTCCTTACTTTTTCACGGCGCGGCAACAGATTTTGACAATTTCTGCAAACGGGCACTGGCGACCGACACCGCTGGTTTGAAAGCAGCTCCCAGCTCGGAGCCGCTCGGTCTCTCCCGCAAAGCGTCAGAGGCGCTCGGCCTCCGCATCACGCGGCTGCCACTTCATCAGCCGCTTCTCGATTCGGCCCACCGCGCCATCGAGCATCAAGGCGAACCCGGTCAGCACCAGAATGCCGGCCATCACGGTGTTGATGTCAAACGCGCCTTCGGCCTGCAGGATCAGGTAGCCGACGCCGCGCGACGAGCCCAGGTACTCGCCCACCACCGCGCCCACGAAGGCCAGGCCGACGCTGGTGTGCAGCGAACTGAAGACCCAGCTCGTTGCGCTCGGCAGGTACACATGGCGCAGCAGCTGTCTTTGCGATGCCCCCAGCATGCGCGCGTTCGCCAAAATCACCGGGCTGACCTCCTTCACGCCCTGGTAGACGTTGAAGAAGACGATGAAGAACACCAGCGTGATTCCGAGCGCCACCTTGCTCGCGATGCCGAGCCCGAACCAGACCGCGAAGATCGGCGCCAGAATCACCCGCGGCATGCTGTTCAGCGCCTTGATATAGGGCTCGGCGATGGCGGCGGCCATCGGGCTGAGGGCCAGCCACAGGCCACAACCCAAGCCCAGCGCCGTGCCCAGGCCGAAGGCGAGCACGGTTTCGAGCAGCGTCACCCACAGGTGCTGGTAGATGTCGCCGTTGGTGATGAACCAGGCCCAGATGCGCGCGAAAACCTTCAGCGGCTCACCGAAGAAGAACGCCGCCTGCTGGTCGTTCTCGAACATGATCGGCGGGATCAGGCCGGGCTTGGTGGCCACATGCCAGACGACGAAGATCGCGACCAGCAGGCCGAGCTGCCAGACGCGCAGGTTGGCGTGGCTGGGTTGGATGGATTTCCACATGATCGTCGGCACCTCAGCCGCCGCCGGGCCGCCCCAAGGCGGCTGAGCACCAGGGGCCCCTCAGGGACCCCTTCGTGGCCCCTGAGGGGCAGTAGCGAAGCGACGTGGCGGTTGTCACGTCACGCCGCCAGCTGCTGCCGGTAGCCCTTCAGCACCTCTTCGCGCAGCACGCTCCAGATCGCCTGATGCAGCTCGACGAAGCGTGGCGTGACACGCACCTCGGCGACGTCGCGCGGGCGCGGCAGGTCGATCACGAACTCGCCGATCAGGTGCGCGGCCGGGCCGGCACTGAGGCAGACGACGCGGTCGCTCATCGCGATCGCTTCATCGAGATCGTGCGTGATGAACAGCACCGCCTTTCTCTTCGCCGCCCACAGGGCCAGCACTTCGTTCTCCATCAGCTGGCGGGTCTGGATGTCGAGCGCGGAAAAGGGCTCGTCCATCAGGATGATGTCGGGGTCGAGCACGAGTGTTTGCGCCAGGCTCACGCGCTTGCGCATGCCGCCCGAGAGCTGGTGCGGATAGCGGTCTCCGAAACCGCCGAGGCCGACGCGCCGGAGCCAGTCTTCGGCCTGCGCGCGCGCATCGGTGGCGCCGCGAAACTCCAGCCCGGCCATCACGTTCTGCGAGGCGGTGCGCCAGGGCATCAGCGACTCGGCCTGGAACATGTAGCCGGCGCGGGTGTTGGTGCCGGCGAGCACCTCGCCGAACACCCGCACCTCGCCCGTGCTCGGCGCGAGCAGCCCCGCCGCCACGTTGAGCAAGGTGCTCTTGCCGCAGCCGGTCGGGCCGACGACCGAGACGAATTCGCCGGCCCCGACGCGCAGGTTCACGTCGCGCAGGGCGGTGTAGCGCTGGCCGGGATCGTCTTTCGAGACGAAGGTGCAGGAGACGCCGTTCAGCGTCAACGCGGCCGCGCCGACGGCATCGGTCGGCAGGTCAACCACGCACTCAGCCTCGCAGGTACGTGGCATTCGCGCGCTTGACGAACTCGTTGGTGTAGATCGCGCCCAGGTCGATCTTCGCGGCGGCGATTTCGGGGTCGATGCTGGCCAGCGCCCGGCGCGCGGTTTCGGCGCCGGCCTCGGGGAACATGCCGTCGACCGATAACGCGCCCTTCGCGGCCAGGAAGGCGTCGACATACACGGCGCGGTCGCCAAGCAGGTAGGCCTCGGGCACGGCCTTGATGATGTCGCCGGCGCCGGCTTGCTGGATCCATTTGTCGGCTCGCACTATCGCGTTGGCCAGCGCCTGCGCGGTGGCCGGGTTCTTGTCGATGAAGCTTTGCGGGGCGTACAGGCAGGCGGCCGGCATCGGGCCACCGAAGATGCGGTCGGCCTCGGCCACCACACGGGTGTCGGACACCACTTTCAGGTCGCCGGACCGCAGCAGCAAGGTGATCACCGGGTCGAGGTTGCTGATGGCGTCGATCTGGCCCGAGCGCATGGCCGCCACCGCGCCGCTGCCGGCGCCCACGCCGATGATGGCCACATCGCCCGGCTTCAGCCCGGCCTTGGCGAGCACGAAGTTGGCGAGCACGTTGGTGCTCGAACCGGGCGCCGTGACGCCGAGCTTCTTGCCCTTCAGCTCAGAGACGTTTTTGAAGTTGGGCATCGTCTTAGGGTTCACGCCGAGCACGATTTGCGGCGCGCGGCCCTGCAGCACAAAGGCGCGCAGGCGCTGGCCTTTCACCTGCATGTTGATGGTGTGTTCGAACGCACCTGAAACCACATCGGCACTGCCGCCGATCAGGGCCTGCAAGGCGCGCGAGCCGCCGGCGAAGTCGGCGATGGTGACTTCAAGGCCCTCGGCCTTAAAGTAGCCCAGGCTTTCGGCGATGGTCAGCGGCAGGTAGTACAGCAGGTTCTTGCCGCCGACGGCCAGGGTGAGCTTGGGCTTTTCGATGGCCTGCGCTCGCACGAAGGCCGGCAGCGCCATCAGCGAAAAAGCGGCGAGGACAAGACAGCGGCGTTGCATCGACAAGGATTCCGGGTGGTGTGTTGGCAGTGAATCTATCCGGCCGCGCCCTGCAGCGAAAGCGGGGAAACACACCCCCAACGAATCCCGCGTCACGGCTGGCCCGTAGAATGATTTTCGATGACCTTGTTGCAACTTCGGGCGGCCGCCCTGCAGACGCTCGTGCTGGCTTGCTCGCTGGGGTTGGCGCTCAGCGCGGCAGCGCAAGGCAAAGCGCCCGCTGCCACCTCCGCTTCGCCAGGCGCAGCGCCCGCTTCTGCCGCGCCGCCTGAGCCCCCGGCATCGGCAACGCTGTCGCTCTCGGCTCGCAAGGTGTACGAGCAGGCGCGTTCGCAACTGGTGCAAATTCGCACCGTGCTGAAGGGCCGCGCGAGCCAGACTTCGGTCGGCTCGGGCTTCGTGGCCTCGCGCGAAGGCCACATCATCACCAACTTCCATGTCGTCGCCGAGGCTGCGCTGAAGCCCGAGCGCCATGACCTCGTCTACGTGACCGCCGACGGCCGCGAGGCACCGCTGGTGATCCTGCAACTCGACGTGCCGCACGATCTGGCGCTGCTGAAGGCTGCCGACGGTGCCGCCGCGATCGGCGCCACAGGCACCACCGGCAAGACCAGTAACACCAGCGCCGCGCCGCGCAGCTTCGACGCACTGGCCTTCCGCCCCGAGGCGCACACGCTGGCGCAGGGCGAACGCATCTACTCGCTCGGCAACCCGCTCGACGTCGGCTTTGCCGTCACCGAAGGCACCTACAACGGCCTCGTGAAGCGCAGCTTCTACCCGCAGATCTTCTTCGGCGGCGCCCTCAGCGCCGGCATGAGCGGTGGCCCGGCGCTCGACCAGGAAGGCCAGGTGGTGGGCATCAACGTGGCGCGCCGGGTCGATGGCGAGCAGGTCAGCTTCCTGGTGCCGGCGAGCTTTGCGATGGCCTTGCTGGCGCGCGGGCGCGACGCTGCGCCGATCAAGGCGGCCGCCTA
>CANJKD010000051.1 GCA_947474415.1 Burkholderiales bacterium
CGCAAGATCATGTTCGAGCCGGGCCGGTCACTGGTGGGCAATGCCGGCGTGCTGGTCAGCGAAGTGCTGTACCTGAAGCCGGGCAGTGAGCCCAACGGCGACCCCGAGGGCGCCGGGAAGAACTTCTGCATCGTCGACGCTGCGATGAATGACTTGATGCGCCCCGCGCTTTACCAGGCCTGGATGAACGTCGCGGCCTGCCAGTTGCGCAACGCGCCACCGGTGGTGTTCGATGTGGTCGGGCCGGTGTGTGAATCGGGCGATTGGCTGGGCCGCGCCCGGCCGCTTGCTGTGCATGCCGGCGACTTCGTTGCCGTGCTGTCGGCAGGCGCCTACGGCATGAGCATGGCCAGCAACTACAACTCGCGCGGGCGCGCCGCCGAGGTCATGGTGACGGGCGATCAGGCTTGGTTGATCCGTGACCGCGAGCAGCCGAGCGAACTTTTCCGCGGCGAGCACCTGCTGCCCGCTGGCTAAAACCGCCCTTCCTGGACCGCGTGGCAGGCGATCTGCACGCCGCTGATCGGGCTCAACGCCGGCCGCTCCTGCTTGCAGCGATCATTGGCATGCGGGCAACGTGGGTGAAACGAACAGCCGCTCGGCGGGTTGAGCGGGTTCGGCACCTCGCCCTGCACCGGCGTGCGCGCGCGGCCGCTCATGTGGATGTCCGGAATCGCGTCGAGCAGCATGCGCGTGTAGGGGTGGCGCGGGCGCACGAACAGCTCGCGCTTGTCGGCCAATTCCACGAGCCGGCCGAGGTACATCACGCCCACCTGGTCGCTCACATGGCGCACCACGGCCAGGTTGTGCGAAATGAACAGGTAGGTCAGCCCCTGCCGGCGCTGCAGGTCTTTCATGATGTTGAGCACCTGCGCCTGCACCGACACATCGAGCGCCGACGTCGGTTCGTCGCAGACCAGGAATTCCGGCTGGGTGGCCAGCGCCCGGGCGATCGAAATACGCTGGCGCTGCCCCCCCGAGAACTGGTGCGGAAACTTTTCGACATCGGCCGCCGCCAGGCCCACCGACTGCAGCAGCAGCGCCACGCGCGCCTTCAGTTCGGGCTTGTCGATGCGTGCCGAAGCACCGCCGACAAGGCCGTGCTCCTTCAGCGGTTCACCCACGATGTCGGCCACCTTCCAGCGCGGGTTCAGGCTGGCGTACGGGTCCTGGAAGATCATCTGCATGCGGCGGCGCAAGGCCAGCGCACCATCGGACCGCAGCGTGGCCGCAGTGTCTGCGCCGTCAAAGCGGACGCTGCCGCGGGTCGGTTCGTACAGGCCCACAAGCAGGCGCGCTACCGTGCTCTTGCCGCAGCCCGACTCCCCGACCAGCGCCAGCGTCTTGCCGCGCTCGATCGAGAAGCTCAGCCCGTCGACGGCATGCACGAACTGGCGTGGCTGGCGTTCGATCACCCGGTTCAGCCATGGCGCCGAGACGTCGAAGGTCTTCACCAGATCCCGCACCTCGACGAGCGGACCCACGGCTGAAGAAGCGGCTGCGTTCATGCTGCCTCCCTCAGCGCAGCGGCATTCAGCCAGCAGGCGGCGCGTGTGGCCCCCGCCGCGAACAGCTCGGGCCGTTCGGTGCGACAGCGGTCGAACACCTTCGGGCATCTCGGGTTGAAGGCGCAACCGGTCGGGATGGCATTGAGCCGTGGCATCGCGCCGTCGATCTGCAGGAGCCGCTCGCGGTCTTCGTCCATCGCCGGAATCGAACCCATCAGCCCGATGGTGTAGGGGTGGGCAGGCGCGTGGATCACGGCATGCACCGGGCCGATTTCGACAATCCGACCGGCGTACATCACGGCCACGCGGTCGCAGGTTTCGGCGATCACGCCCATGTCGTGCGTGACCAGCATGACAGCCGCGCCATGGTCTTTGCACAGGCGCTTCAGCAACGCGATGATCTGCGACTGAATCGACACATCGAGCGCTGTGGTCGGCTCATCGGCGACGATCAGCTTCGGTTCGCCAGCCAGCGCGAGCGCTATCACGACGCGCTGCCGCATGCCACCGGAGAACTGGTGTGGGTACTGGTCGAGGCGTGCCTCAGCGGCTGGAATGCCGGTCTCCTGCAGCAGTTTGATGGCGCGCTGGCGGGCCTGCACAGCGTTCAGCGGCAAGTGCGTCTGGATCGTTTCGATCAACTGCCGACCGACGGTGTACAGCGGGTTCAACGAGGTCAGCGGGTCCTGGAAGATGGCGCCGATGTGGCGCCCGCGCAGCTTGCGCATCGCTTCGTACGGCAGGTTGTCGATGCGTTGGCCCTCAAAGCGGACCTCGCCCGACGCCACCCGCCCCGGCGGGTCGAGCAGGCCGATGATGGCCGCGCCGGTCAGCGACTTGCCGGCACCCGACTCTCCCACCACGCCGAGGATCTCGCCCGGGGCGATCTCGAACGACACATCGTCGAGCGCCACGAGGGTGGCGCGGCGGGTCGGGAATTCGACCCGCAAGTTGCGAACTTCGAGCAGTGGTGGCGTGGTCATCGGGTCAGCGTGAAGGCGGGCACGGCTCGCTCGGGTACGGGTCAGCGCAGCTTCGGGTTGAGCGCGTCGCGCAACCAGTCACCGAACAGGTTGATGCTGAGCGCGATCATCAGCAGCATCGAGCCGGGGAAGATCACCAGCCACCAGGCGCCGCTGAACAACTGCTTCTGGCCCTCGTTGATGAAGGTGCCGAGCGACGGCGAGGTGGGCGACACACCCACACCCAGGAACGACAGCGTGGCCTCGGTCTGGATCGCGGTGGCCACATGAATCGTGGCCAGCACCAGCACCGGGCCGAGCACATTGGGCAGCACGTGGCGCAGCATGATGCGCAGCGGTGGCACGCCCACCACGCGCGCCGCCTGCACGTATTCCTTGTTGCGTTCGACCATCGTCGAGCCCCGCACCGTGCGTGCGTATTGCACCCAACCCGGCAAGGCAATTGCCAGGATCAACACACCGAACGCGAGCGAGTCTTGCGCATTGGGAAACAGCGCGCGCCCCACACCCGCGATCAGCAACGCGATCAGGATCGACGGGAACGACAGCATCACATCGCAGACCCGCATGATGAAGGCGTCGACGCGGCCACCCGCATAGCCTGCCAGCAGGCCGAGCGACACGCCGACAAGTACCGATACAAGCACCGAAGCGCCACCGATCAGTAACGAGATGCGCGCGCCGTACATCAACGCCGAAAACACGTCACGGCCCTGCTCATCGGTACCGAGCAGGTACTTGGCCTGGCCCCCGCTCATCCATGCCGGCGGCAGCATCGAGTCGCTGAGTTCCAGCGTGGCCAGATCGAACGGGTTGTGCGGCGCGACGAAACCCGCGAAGGCGGCGCAGAACACACACGCGAGAGCCACGGCTGCCGCACCGATGGCCATCGGCGAACTACAGAACGAGTGCCAGACATCGCCGTCGAAGAAACGCGCCAAGGCACGCGGCGCCGCGGGCGCAGCAACCCCCAGCACCGAACTCATGCGCTTGCCTCGTGCCACATGGCGCGTTTCAAGCGACGGCAACGCGGGCGCATCATTTGGCCTTCACCGAAACCCACTTGAAGTACGCGTAGTTGGTCGGCAGTTGCACCAGCGACACCCGGGTGCTGTAGCCCCAGGCCAGTGCCTGTTGGTGCAGTGGAATATGGCCGAAATCGTCCTGGTGAATCTTGAACGCTTCGCGGATCATTTCGCCGCGCTTGGTGGGGTCGGTTTCGGTCTGGATGCGGGTCGTGAGTTCATCGACCTTGGCGCTGCTGTAGGCGCCCAGGTTGTACTGGCCCTGGCCCTTGTCGGTGGGCGAAGCCATCAGGTTGTAGAGCGCGTCGTGCGCGTCGGTGGTGCTGGGCGTCCAGCCGAGCAGGTAGAAGCTCGTGTCACGGCGCAGGATCTTCGGAAAGTAGCTGTTCTTGGTCTCAGCTGTGAGGTTCACCTTGACGCCGACGCGCGCCAGGTTCGCCGCCACCGCCTGGCAGATCGCGGCGTCGTTCACGTAACGGTCGTTCGGGCAGTTCATGCCGACCTCGAAGCCATTCGGGTAGCCCGCCTCGGCCAACAACTTCTTCGCCGCTTCGACGTCATAGGCGGTGCGCTTGTCCATGTCGGCCTGGAAGCCGCGCACCGCGGGCGCCACCATCAGCGCGGTCGGCGTGGCGGCACCGCGCATCACGCGCGACTTGATGGTTTCGATGTCGATCGCCTGGTAGAAAGCGCGGCGTACCCGCACGTCCTTGAACGGGTTCTTGCCCTTCACGCTGCTCGACTGCAGTTCATCACGCTTCTGGTCCATGCCGAGGAAGATGGTGCGCAGTTCGGGGCCTTGCAGCACCGTGTAGCCGGCCGTCGACTTGACACGTTCCACGTCTTGCAGCGGCACCGGCTCCATCAGGTCAACCTCGCCCGACAGCAGCGCGGCGACGCGCGTGGCGTCGTTGCCGATGGGGGTGAAGACGACCTCGTCGACGTTGCCCTCGACTTTGTCCCAGGAGTTGAAATTTCGCACGAGCACGGTGCGCACCGAGGGCTGGCGCTCCTTCAGGCGAAACGGGCCGGTGCCGCTGGCCTTGAAGCTGGCGGTGTTCTCGACGCCCTTGCGCCGATCCACCGGCGTCACGGCCTTGTTCTCTTCGCACCACTTCTTGCTCATGATGGCGAACACGGTGAGCGTGTCGGGCAGGATCGGGAACGGCGTGATCGTCTCGATCTCGACCGTCAGGTCGTTCACCTTGCGCACTTCCTTGATCGGCGCGGTGTAGCCGCGCATGTCGCTGCCGGCATCGGTGGCGCGCTTGAAGCTGAACAGCACGTCGTCGGCCGTGAACGGCGTGCCGTCATGAAATTTGACGCCCTTGCGCAAGTCGAAACGCCAGACCGTGGGTGATGTCTGCGTCCACTTCGTGGCGAGCAAGGGGACCACCGACATGTCCTTGCCGCGCCCGACCAGCGACTCGTACACGCTGCCCATGAAGCTGAGTTGCAGCGACTCGTTCAGCGACTGCGGGTCCATCGACTGCACGTCGCCCTGGTTGGCAACCCGCAGCGTGACGGCATGGGTCAGGCCGCACGCCAATACAAGCGTCGCGGTCAGAAGGGTTCTGGAATGGTTCATCAACGTCTCCGGAGGGGCACTTGCAAGGGTTAAGGGTTGGAGCTCGCCGAGACGTCTTGCCGATGTGTTGACAAGTGCGGCCAGCGTTTCAATGACCTGCCGGCTTCTCGACCCGCAACCTGGGGTCGACTGCGAAGTACAACAGGTCGACCAGCAGATTGATCGCGACGAAGATCAGCGAGATCAGGCACAAGTAGGCGGCCATCACCGGGATGTCGGCGAAGGTGACAGCCTGGATGAAGAGCAGGCCCATGCCGGGCCACTGGAACACCGTTTCGGTGATGATGGCGAAGGCGATCAGCGAGCCGAGTTGCAGGCCGGTGATGGTGATCACCGGCACCATCGTGTTCTTCAAGGCATGGCCAAAGTAGACGGCCCGGTTGGGCAAGCCGCGGGCTCGGGCGAACCGGATGTAGTCGGCGCGCAGCACTTCCAGCATCTCTGCGCGCACCAGCCGCATGATGAGTGTGAGCTGGAATATGGCGAGGGTGATCGAGGGCAGGATCAGGTGTTTCCAGCCGTCGAGCGTCAGGAAGCCGGTGCTCCAGGCGCCGAGTGCCGTCACCTCGCCCCGCCCGAAGCTGGGCAGCCACTTCAACGTGACGGCAAAGACCAGAATCAACAGAATGCCGATCAGGAAGGTGGGCAAAGAGACGCCGATCAACGACACGGTCATCAGCGCCTGAGACAGGAAGCTGCCCCGCCGCAGCGCGGCATACACACCCATCGGAATGCCGAAGGCGAGTGCAATGAACGCAGCCGTCAACGACAACTCGAGCGTCGCCGGCAAGCGCTCCGCGACCAGCGATGAGACCTTGCGACCCTGGCGCAGGCTCAAGCCGAACTCGCCTTGCACCGCCTTGCCCACGAAGCGTGCGAACTGGACTGGAAATGGCTGGTCAAGCCCCAGGTCGGCGCGAAGTTGTTGACGCTGTTCGGGGGTGGCATCTTGCCCGAGGATGTTCGTCACCGGGTCGCCGACATACTGGAACAGCATGAAGGCGATGAACGCCACCGTGAGCATCACCATCAGGGCTTGGGCGAGGCGGCGGAGGATGAAGACAAGCATGGAGTGATCGAGGCCTGAGGTGCATCATCAGAGCAAAACGCGCGCCACTCGTCAAAGGGGAATGTCCTGAGCGCCCGACCATGCGCAGCGTGCATGCAAAGGCTTTCATGAGCGGGGGATGCACCGCGCGAGCGGGCACGAAAAAGCCGCCCGAAGGCGGCTTTGGTTCCGGCAGAAGCCTGCGCGTGGCAGGCGTCCGATCAGAAGAAGTGACGCATGCCGACTTCGCCGCCGCTCGAATTCTTGCCCGTGGCAGTAGTCGCAGCGCCGCCACCGACGGCGAATGCACCGTTGTTCTTGTTGGATATCATCGAAACTGTCGAGTACAGCGCAGTCCGCTTGGACAGGTTGTACACGTAGCCCACCGCGAACTGCGAACCGTCGCGATTCAGCGCGGTCGTTTCGTCGGTCATGCTGTACGAAGCGTGAATTTCGCCTTGACCCATCGGCACGACTGCGCCCACCAACCAACGCGTTTCCTTCTCGACCGTGAGGCCCTTGAGCTGCTCGTTGTTGTACTGGAACATCAGCTTGGCCACGCCGAAGTCATAAGAGCCGGCAACGTTGAAGAAATCAAACTTCGTCGCGCCGCCAGCAATCACGTCCTGACTGGCAGTCGCAGCAGCGATGTCGAACGGGCCCGCAGCGAAGCCAACTCGGCCGCCAACGTACTTGCCCGGGCCGCCTTCACCCGGCGCGACCATCAGCCAAGCGTAGGCACCACCGATACCATCCGGCGTGAAATAGGCGACCGAGTTGTTGGACCGAACGTAGGTCGGCTCGCCAACGTGGTTCGTGATGTTGAGCGACGAACCCGCGCCGTTGGTACCGAACGGATCGAAGACCGTCGTGTTCCAGAAGGTCGGGGTGTAGTCACGGCCGAGACGGATTTCGCCGAACCCGCCCATCAAACGGAGAATGGCGCGACGATTCCAAATTTGGGTGCCACCGCCTGCCGAGCCAGTGTCAGTGTTGACGCCCGAATTCAGTTCGAAGCCAGCCTTCAGGCCACCACCCAGGTCTTCGGTACCCGAAAACACCAGCTGGCTGCTGTTGATGCCGCTGTTGGCCAGCGAAAAAACAGCCTCGACGTTGTCATTCTTGACGTACTTGCCGCTCACGTCGATCGTGCCGCTCAGCGTCACCGAAGATTGAGCCGACGCGACACCAGCGAAGGCGCCCAAAACTGCGAGGGCGAGCAGAGATTTTTTCATTGCAACTATCTCCTAGGTTGAACAAGAGGTCCCGATCACGAACTACCTTTGTCGGGAAGATCAGGCATAACCCCCTTAGCGGAAGTTACGCGTTTTGCACTTGTATTGCACCAGAGGGCCCGTGTGCTGGAAAGCCTTGCGGGTCAAAAAAGGCCTTTGTGTTGTCCGGGCACAACGATCCAACAAGGCATTTTCCGGTGACCACTGACAGGATTTGCGCTATTCTCGGCCCCCTCCATTCGCTTCGAAAACAGCATGCCCCTGCCGTCGCTCGATACCCTGCTGGCTGCAGCCGATACGGCGTTGCGTACGCTGTCCGGTGCAAGCCACGCTTCAAGGCCGCGCCCGGTGCCGCTTGACACGTCAAGCGCGGCGCTGGCGGACGACCAGCGCCGCCTGTCCGGCGCTTTGATGCGTGTGAACCACGTGGGCGAGGTTTGCGCCCAGGCCCTCTACAGCGCGCAAGGCTTGAGCACCCGGAGCCCCGAGTTGCGTTTGCAGTTTGAAGCTGCCGCACGCGAAGAAACTGACCACCTGGCCTGGACCCAGCAACGGCTGGTCGAGTTGGGTTCGCACACCAGCTTCCTGAACCCGCTGTGGTACGCCGGCGCGTTCGGCATCGGCCTGCTGGCAGGCCGCATCGGCGACGCAATCAGTTTGGGCTTCGTGGTCGAAACCGAACACCAGGTTGAACAACACCTCGACAGCCATTTGCATCGGCTGCCGGCCGAAGACACGGCCTCGCGAGCCATCATTGAGCAGATGAAGGACGACGAGATTCGCCACGCGGCCACGGCCGAACGCGCGGGCGCCGCGCGCCTGCCGGCGCCAGTTCGCTGGGCAATGGCGCTGGCCGGCCGCGTGATGACCGGCACAGCGCACTACGTCTGAGGCCGGTGCGTGCTGCCTGACTTCAGGTCTTGATCTCGAAACTGGTGGTGATCTCGGCGGTCTTGGCCAGCATGATGCTGGCCGAGCAGTACTTTTCATGCGACATGCGCACCGCTCGCTCGACGGCCGCTTCAGTGAGCGCAGGCCCGCTGACGACGAAGTGCATGTGGATCTTCGTGAACACCTTCGGGTCAGTCGCCGCGCGTTCGCAAGTCACCGCAACCTGGCAACCCCGCACATCGTGACGGCCGCGCTGAAGGATCAGCACCACGTCGTAGGCAGTGCAGCCGCCGGTGCCAGCGAGCACGGTTTCCATCGGCCTCGGAGCAAGGTCGCGGCCACCACCATCGGGGGCCCCGTCCATCATCAGCAAATGACCGCTGCCCGTTTCCGCCGAGAAAGCCATGCCGCTCTGGGGCAGCCAATTGATTGTGCATTCCATGGTTGAACTCCGTGCTGGCCGCAGCGTGCGGCAGTTGCGTATTCGCGTGTATTTTGGGGCGTTCGCGAGGCGGTTGGAACGGTCTCCCCAGAACGTCCCGCCGTATTTATTGCAGCGCAGCAAAAATAGGCCTACACTGCTCCGCATACAGCCAGCCGCGAGCCGCCGAAATCGGGCGCCGGGCACCCGCTGGAACGTTTGTCTCCTCCACCTCCTCCATTGGTGGATTCAGCCCAAGGCAGCAATGCATTGGGCTTTTTTCTTGGGTCCCTGGCATGGCAGCGACGTCTCGAATCACCGGGGCTAGGCAACGTATGATGCTGCGCCGCAAATCGCCG
>CANJKD010000052.1 GCA_947474415.1 Burkholderiales bacterium
TTCTCAGGCTGAAACCGACGCGCAGTTCCCGTCCAACACGACCATCTTGCGGCGTCGTTGGGCGCAGGAGACCAGCACCGCGCAGCGCTATCTGTCGGTGGCTGCGGCCAGTGGCCACCCGCTGGCCTGTGTCGCGCTTGCCGACAACCTTGCTGCACATGTTCCAGTGACCGAGCCCGAACTGGTGTCGCGCCTGTTTCGTTGTGCCGTGACCGGTTTCATCGCGCGTGGTGACCGGGCTGGCGCGATCGACGCCTTCGCGAAGATGCGCGTCGCCGTCAGCCCGCGCGACGCGCTGCTGCTGGAGGCGCATTCAATGATCTACCGCCAGACCCCGCCGGACCGACCCTGGCGCCAAGTCGAGCCCGCCGAAGCGCTGGCAGAAAGAAAGAAGGTGGCCCCATGAACCCGACCCATATGCGTTATTTTCTTTGGGGCGGTG
Organism: Burkholderiales bacterium; assembly: GCA_947474415.1. Lineage (GTDB taxonomy): Bacteria > Pseudomonadota > Gammaproteobacteria > Burkholderiales > Burkholderiaceae_C > LMDS01. The sequence goes on from CANJKD010000052.1 coordinate 443, forward strand.
TATTGCTGCTCTGCAGCGTTCTGCTGTTCAGCTGCGTCGAGGAGAAGGTCGGCCACGACCATTTCCACGAGATCAGCTGCACGACGGACAGTCCGCGCAGTTGCGCTCCGTCGGGGCGGCATGTGGTGGCGACTCGCACGCCGGGCGACAAATTGGCCAAACCGCCCAAGCCGGATGCCGCCCGAATCGAGGTCTACAACGCCGATGACCGACTGGAGTCGCGCGCCGACATGCCGAATTGCATGATCAAGGACGTGCGCAATTTTGTCTGCCGCAAGCCCCCCGGCCCATCGATAGGGGTCAGCAGCGGGCCTGACACGGCACCCTGGCACATGGTGCAGGGCCGGCTCTTCTACGATCAGGGCAGCGCCGACCACACGCATTACCTCAACAGTCTCGATCTGTGGAAGAACCGGCTGAGTTTCGGCGACTATGAACACGCACGCTAGGCTCCCCCCATGAACACCGCCCTCGCCAGTACCGGTGCGTTGCTGAAGAAACTTCTGAAATGGTCAGCGTTCACGCTGCTGCCGCTGTTCGTCGTGTTCGTGACGGGTGAGCAGGTCGAGTCGTACCGCCTTGGAGCCATCGCGGCCTGCGAAAACGCCAAGGACACATCGAACTGTTTGCGTCAAAGGGGTTACCTCGCGGCAGCGCCGTTCTACCCTGACATCACGCGCCGGCTGGTCGGTGGCTATGCGCGCATCCTCGGTGGTGCGTTGGGGGCTTCATACGCTCCACCCCCACCGATCGAAGAAGAGTTGAAGTGAGTGCGCGGCGCGTCGGTTGGGCTCTGGCGTTGCTGCTTTGCGTGGCTGGCTGCTCGGACTACGACCGCGCACGCAATGCCTATTCCGCCGGCAAGTATGAACTCGCGCTCGAGCGCTTTGATGTGCTCGCGCGAGCCGGCAATCTGAATGCCCAATACGATCTGGCGCAGATGTACTTTCAGGGCATCGGCACGCCGAGAAATTCCGACCAGGGCTGGTACTGGTTGCTCTCGGCGGCGGGCTCGGGGAATGTTGCCGCGATGGTGCAGCTGGGCGCCCTGTTCGAGAGCGGCGTCGGCGCGACTCGTGATTACGCGACCGCAGCCCAGTGGTACCTTCGCGCCGCGCGCCGGGGGGATCCCATCGGGCGCTTCAACCTCGCCCTGATGTACCAGAAGGGCATCGGCGTGCCGAAGGACGAGGTCGCGGCATTGGCCTGGTTTCGCCTGTCGATACGGGCCGGCAGCCCGGCCGCCCGTGACCGTGCCGACGAGCTTGAGCGACAACTCACGCCAGATGAAGTGCGGCGTACTTCCGAGCTCATCGAGCGGCTGGAGCAGGCCGGCTCCGACTGACCCATGGCAGCTGAGCAGGGCAGTGAAGACCGTTCACTTGAGCCCAGTGAACGCAAGTTGCAGAAGGCGCGCGAGGAGGCGCGCTTCCCGCAGTCGCGTGACCTGAGCTTCCTGGTGCTGCTGCTCGTCGCTGCCCTCGTGCTGCTGCTGGGTGGCACGCGCATGCTGGCGGCTGCTGCGCGCCTGCTGACCGAAGCGCTGCGCTTCAATGGAAGAGACGATCCGCTCCAGCACCTCGCGCGATGGGCCTCCGGACCGCTGATCGAGTTCGGCCTGTGGCTCTTCGCGCTTCTTGGGGCCGCGCTGGTGGCCGGGGCGTTGGCGCCCCTCGCGCTGAACAAGCTGCAGCCGGTATTCGCCCTGCGCTTCGATCTGAGCCGCCTCGACCCGGTGGCGGGCTTCGCTCGCATGTTCTCGACGCGCAACCTGTTTGCGCTGTTGAAGGGCGTGGTGGTGACGGCGATCGTCATTGCGGCCGGGGCAGGGTTCTTTCTGAGCCAGCGCGACAGCCTGATGCTGCCGCCCTCGGCGTCGGTTGCAGCGAGCGTGGCGCGTCTGGTCGAGCTTCTCAGCAGCGGACTGTGGCTGCTTGCCGGCGTGGTGCTGCTGATCGCGGCAGCCGACGCATCCTTCCAGTGGGTGACGTTCCGCAAGGAAATGCGCATGTCGCACCAGGAGGTCAAGGACGAGATGAAGGAGAGCGAAGGCTCGCCGGAGATTCGCGCCCGGCTGCGCTCAATGCAGCGCGAGACCTCGCGCCGCCGCATGATGGCGGCGGTGGAGAAGGCAGACGTGGTGGTGGTCAACCCGACCCACTTTGCGGTGGCACTGCGTTACGACCGCGAGCGCATGGAGGCGCCCACCGTCATTGCCAAAGGGACCGACGAAGTGGCGCTGCGCATCCGCGAGATTGCGCGAGCCCACGACGTACCCTTGGCCGAGTCGCCTTTGTTGGCACGCTGGTTGTCGGCCAATGTCGAAATCGACGCGACCGTTCCGCCACGTCTGTACGCGGTCATCGCTCACTTGCTGGCGTGGGCCTACGACACCCGCGCCGGTGGCGCTGGAAAGTCGGTTTGGGCTCCGGACATCGGCGCTGCACTCGACCCGCCTTGACCTCCGGTTAGCTGCCGCCAGACTTGTCGTTCCAGTTCGGTGGCTTCACCAGCGGTGGCGAGCATCGCGCCGAGTTGTTCGCGGTCCGCCAGGCTGGCCACCTGCTGCATCTGACTGACCAGCAGACGAAACTGCTCCAAGGCGATGCGCGGCTTTTGCTGCACCAGCGCGAACGGAATGCCGCCCTGCGGGTTCTTGTCGAGGTCGCGCTGCCGGCGCGCCCGCTCCAGAATGCGCTCGACTTCGTCGACCGACAGGTTCAGGCGCCGCGCTTCGCGATCGATTGTGTGCTGCTCCTCTTCAGAGATCTTGCCGTCGTCGAGCATCTTGTAGAACTCGTTTTGCAGTGTCTCGCGGTCGATGCGCAACTGGTCGTTGAATGAGGTCGACAGCACCGCCGCCGGAACCGCGAAAATGCCGATACCCAGCAGGGCAAGAACCACGGTGATGATCCGGCCCCCGGCGGTGATTGGCGAAATATCGCCGTAGCCCACGCTGGCCAGCGTCACGACGGCCCAATAGATCGACTGCGGCATGTTTTCAAACTTGTCCGGCTGCGCATCGTGCTCGAACAGATAGCCAAGGCATGCTGCCAGCACGACCAGCAACATCATGATGAAGGCCGCCGCGGCAATCACCGGCCATTCGCGTTTCGTGGCATTGAACAGAGTCTGCGTGGCGCCGGTGTAGCGGGTCAGCTTCATCAGCCGCATCAGGCGGAACACACGGAGAAAGCGCAGATCGATCAGATGACTGAGCAGGGCTTCGAGAAAAAACGGCACGATTGCAAGAAAGTCGATCAATGTCTGAAGTGCTGATGCGAACCGGTAACGGCCGGCCAGCCAGTGTCGGAAACGTGGTTCCTCGACGCAGGAGTAAAGCCGCAGCAAGTATTCGGCGGTGAAGATGCTGACCGCAATGGTGTCGAGCAAGATGAATTCGAGCGCGAGCACTCGATGTATTGACTCAACCGTCTCCAGCACCACGGACACCACCGAAACCATCACCCACACCACGATGAACAAGTCAAAGTAGCTGTGCAGCTTGCCGCCAAACTCACTTGTCGAGACCAGCGCATGAACTTTCTGGCGAAAGCTTCGGCCCTGATTGAGCTCCCGGAATTCCATGATGGCCGGTACCAGCACCCGAAACAGCTTGAACAAGCGCATCAGGCGCAAGATGCGCAGGATGCGCAGGTCAGCGCCGGCCGACATGAAGAACGCTGCATAGAACGGCAGGATGGCTGCCAGGTCGATCAACGCATACACGCTGAACGCATAGCGCAGCCGTGGGAACCGCGCCTTCGCAAACTCCGCGTCCTCGGGTGCCAGATACAGGCGCAAGAGGTACTCGACCGAGAAAACTGCCAGCGAGAACATGTCGAACGCGTGGAACAAGTCCTTGCGATCGTCGTAGATGCCGGGCACGTGCTCGAACAACAGCGCCAGCATGTTGGCAACGATCAACAAGGCAATGTAGCGGTCGAATTTCGGCCGCAGATTGTCTTTGATCAACGGGTCGAGCAACCAGGCGTAGGCCAGGCGCCGCAGCGGCAGTCGTCTCGGCAGTTCGGCAATCAGGGTCGGGGGCATGTCCAGCTCCGGGGAGGAAGGTTCGTCAAAACTTCAGCTCGGCCACGCCCAGCGTCATGAATCCGCGCCCGCACACCGACACGCGCAGCAGCACTTCGTCGCGCAGCGAGTCGTGGTCGACGATGGGGGCGTAAGCGATGACCTGGGCCGTGCCATTGACGCCGAGCAGGCCCTTCTCGACGACGATGCTTCCCTTGGTGCCAAGCGCCGCACGGTCGCATTTGCCGCTGAACACCAGTCCGCGGGGATCTAGCAGGTTGCGCAGGCCGGCGAGCGGCTGGCCAGGGCCCTGCAGCGCGTGCAGACACTCATGCCAGGTGAAGCCGGCCGGGGCTGTCGTGCCGCCCGCCGTTGTCGCGGCGCCTCGCGCGCATGCCGCCGGTTCCAGTGGTTGGCCGGCGTCGCGCAGCCGCTGGCCAGCCTCCAGCCACTTGACGAAATTCAGCGCGGTTTCGCGCACCGCCTCTGACTTCTGGCCTTCAACGTAGTTCTGGTGGCCCAACAGACAGACCAGGGCCAGCATCGCCACCAGGAACGTCACGAAGCACAAATCGAACAGCCTGAAAAAGCGCGTTGCGGGAGGGTGTTCCTGAGCAGTCATGGCGGTTCCTGAGGGGGGAGGGTTGGCGGCGGGTTCAGGATGGCTGAACCGGCGCGGCCGCGCCACGATCAGAGGGGTCAGCGGTCGTGGGCAACGGCTGCAGGTTCGCGACGCCGCGCTCAACGTCCTGCAATCGCTTTTCCATCTGCGGGATCTTTGCCATCGGCTCCGCAACGTCGGTCAGGCTGCGCCGAATACGTTCAGTGACGTCGCCGCTCAGGTCCTCGACCCGGCGCTGCGTCGTCTTGAGTTCGACATGCAGGACGAGTGCCAAGGCCACCAGCGCCAACACCACGATCAACAGAAATGTTTCCATGCTCCAGTCAGCCGATCTACGGCGCAATCTGCCCACGCACCGATTCGACGAACCGACGCACCCGGCAGCAATGGTGAATAAAAAATGTCAACTACCGTAAGTCGTTATTGTGAGTATTACTTGCTAAAAAGCAAGAACAACATTTCTATCAATAAACGCAATGTGAGGCGCTGCGAAGTGCTGACGCGGCCCGGCTACCGTCACGCTCGGCGTTGCGCCAGCGGCTGGATGCCAAGAGGCAGTCGAGCGGTTCGACTTCTTGGCGTCGATCAATGAGACTTTGCCGGGCGGCCATCTGCGCGACGATGGCGTGTCACTCTGAGGTTCGCCGCCGAGGAAGGTGAGAACACCTCGCGGGCTGCATGGGCAGGCGCGTGCGGGTGCGGTTGAATCAGAAGCCCCGACATGGCCTCCAAGGGCTGGGGACCCGCGCGCCCTGCACCTGGGCACCAAGCACCAGGCGCCGATGCCCGACGACGCGGCTCGGCGCTGCCGGTACGCGACCATCGACCGCGCGACGCGATGTTCGATGACGCACGCCAGCGAGGCTTATAGCAACGCTCCGGGTGTGAACTTCTCGGAGCGCTTGCGCGCGGTTGTGCCGACCAGGACCGGCACGCTGAAAAAGCCCGAATTCATCATGAAGCGGGTTGATGACCTGACAGGACTTGACAAGCCCAAAAGGCTGTTTTAGAGTATAAAACCCATAGAAACCGGTTTACGCTTATTCCTGTGTTGGAAGCATGGTGCATGCAGTTGCCGCTGTGCTGGCCGCAGCCCCGCGGGGACCGAGTCAACGCGACGTGAATGTGTGCGGAATGCATCACACAAATGGATTCGTTGGGCCCTGCGGCTGGCACGGCTGCTGTCCACTTGATTACCATCACCTTGGCGCGGGCCATCTTGGACAACACCTCTTCTGACGAATTTCAAGCCGTGGTTTGATGATGAGTATTCGCACCCCCGCGTCGACCTCGCCACCGGGCAGCCTGCGCGGGCGTGCCTCGATTCGCATGAGCGCGCCGACGTGCGGTGGCGTCGGGCCCCGGCAAGCCGCGTCGCCGCAACGGCCCGTGTGCCTTGGTCGGCGTCCAGCGCGATGAGGTTCCAGGCATCGAAGCTCGAAGGCCGGGTTGGCGTACAGCCCGCCAGTGTGAGCTCAGGCATGGTCAATTGCGGCCCGTTCGAGTGGCGTGATGATCGGCGGGTGCTTGGACCACAGGGGTCTGTGCTGATCGAAATCGGCACCTCCGCCCAGCTCACCCGCAGGGTGATCGGCCGTCAGACTCCGCCCTGCGGGATTCCCGAATCACATCAGCGAGTTGGCGTCAGCTGACCGTTGGGGTGTCACGGATTCCGGGGACCCGAAGGTAATTCACCATGCAACACATCGGCATCGTGGACGACAACCCGACGGCGTTGACGCACATGCGCATCTTGCTGGAACGTTCCGGCTTCACGGGCGTGCGTGGGTACACGGATTCGCATGCAGCACTTCAGGCTTTCACACTCGAACCGCCGAGCGTTTTACTGGTCGACTACCTCATGCCGGGCCTCGATGGCATCCAGCTGCTGGAGCGTCTGCAGGCGTCGGGTGCCACCAAGCACACACCGGTTGCGATGGTCTCGGCCGCCGAGGATCTCGAAGCGATGCGTCTTGCGGCCTACCGCGTCGGAGCAATCGAGGTGTTGGCCAAACCTGTCAATCCGCAGGAGTTCGCGCTGAAGGTTCGCAACCTGGCGCGCTTGGCGATGACGACGCTTCCCGGGAGTTCCCAAGGCGGATTCGGGCCACTGGTCGTGCCGCGCACCGGTGGTGCCACCGGCCCCCGGAGCGACGCCCGGCGTGAAGATGCAGCCCTGCTTCGAATGCTCGAAAAGGTGGCGGCGATCCGCGACGAGAAGACCGGAAAGCACACGACGCGCATGGCTTTTTTTGCCGCAGCAATCGCGCACTCATACGGCCTGAGCCTCGCGCAACAAGATCAATTGATGATGGGCGCGCCCTTGCATGACATCGGCAAGATCGGCGTGCCCGACGACATCCTGTTCAAGCCCGGAAAGCTCGACGACGACGAGCGTGTCGTGATGCAGCGCCACACGATGATCGGCTACGAATTGCTGCGTGACGAACCCTCGCCAACGCTGCAGCTTGCGGCCGAGATCGCACTGACCCACCACGAGCACTGGGACGGCAGCGGTTACCCGTTCGGTCTGGCGGGCGAACACATCGCTTTGTCCGGCCGCATTGTCTCGGTCGCCGACGCATTCGATGGGTTGACCACGGTGCGGCCTTACCAGCAGGCCTGGCTTGTCGAGCGGGCCCGGGCAGCGATCCACAACAAAAGCGGTCGCCACTTTGACCCCGCCGTGGTCGTCGCTTTCACAGCGGCATTCGAAAGTATTCTGCGCATAAAGCGCCACTTCGACGGCGACGACGCCTTCACGGCATGCTAGAAAGCTGTCGGGCCTTGCGTCTTTGAACTGAACATGGACGCTCGTTCGCCACCCACCCCATCATCCGGCAGCGAGGCGCAGCCGGGGAAACCGGTCGCACCCGTCAGGCTCCGGATGGGTTTGCTTCCAATGGCCGTGGTGGCGCTGCTTTTTGTGTTTGCATTGATCGTCGGCGGAGACCACCTGTGGCGGGATCTCGCTATCGACCAAGGCGTCACCCAGGCCGACCTCGTGCTGGCGCGCGTCAACGAGCACCTCAGTATCGAGCCGATCGATGCCAAGCTGGCCGATCGCGTTGCCCAGATGACGTTTGACCCGGTTGTTCTGTCTGCCAGGGTCTGGGCGCCGGATGGCCGCGAAGTGGCCGGCTACCGGAGCACAACTGGCGGGCTCGATGCGCCGGCCCCGGACTTCGGCGTGCAGCCGGCCGGAATGCAGGTGAATTTCGAACAGGCGCAACTGGCGAAGTGGGCGCCGGCGGGGCCCAGGGGCCACCACGCCCGGGTTGAATTGAAATTGAGCCCCGGGCTCGAGCGAGCCAGCGCGACGAGCACACGGCGCGACCTGGTGGTCACGACATCGGCCGCGGTGGCAGGTCTGGCAACCTTGCTGTTTTTTCTCGCTGCGCAGTCGCGTGTGTTGGGCCGCCTGACCGGACAGGCAAAGAGCGCCTCATTGCGCGCGCTGCCGTGGTGGGCGAGCCGCGAGGTGGCTGCCGTACATGCCGCGATGCGTCGTCTGCGCGAATTCAAAGAGTCCAGGTCACATCGATACCGGCAAATGATCGACGTGATGCGCGCCACCAGCAGCGCAGCCGTCGTGGTTTGCGACAAGGACGGTCGCATCGTGATGTGCAACCGTGCTGCCGAGCGCATGTGGAGTGGCGCGGGTGACTCATGGGTCGGCACCTCAGTTCGTGATCGCTTGACGCCAGAGTGCTTGGTCATTTTCGATGCGGAAATGCGAGCCTTCCGCGAGATCGGTCAGCGCCCGGAGCCAGCGCCTGACGCCTGTATTCTTTCAATAGATGACTCACCCACTCCGTTGCGCATCACGTTCAACGTGATCGCGCTCGAGGGTTCGCCGTTGTTGATAGTGCCCTTCGTTGATCGAAAGGCTGAGATCGAGAA
>CANJKD010000053.1 GCA_947474415.1 Burkholderiales bacterium
CAGTGAACCGACCAGTTGGCCATCGATGAACTGCAGGGTCGTGGCGATGCTCGGGCTGTCCGGCTCTGGCTTGCCCAGCTGGCCGGTCGCCGCCGAGGTATCGGTGGCCGGGCCCTGCAGGTTGACACCGTCGGCCTGCATGTAGACCTCGTACTGCATCGCGGTGGTCATCTCGGTGCCCGGAGTGCGCGGATCGTCTGCACTTCCGTCGGCGATTTTTTTGAAGAACAACGCGATCGTGTGCTCAACGCCCTTTGCGTCGAACGCCTTCATGGTGGTGCTGGCGCTGTAGGTGGCCGCATTGGTCGGGTCGAACGTGGCGAGTACGCTGGTGCTGGGGCCGCCAGGAGTGGTGGTCACCGTCGTCGGTGCCCTCAGCGCCGCGTTCAGGTTGCAGGCCAGGCTGCCTGTGGCGGAAGCGTTCGGCGCCAGGTCCGCCGGCGGAACCTTCAGCCCGCTGATCGTCGTCGTCAAATCGGTGAACGCAGCATTCGGCTGGAAGCCGTTCACGTACAGGCCATTCGCGTTGACGATCTGACCAGCGCTGTCGATCGAGAATTGGCCGTTGCGGGAATAGTAGCTGGCCCCGTCGGCAACCGGCAGACTCGACAAGCAGAACATCCCGTCGCCCTGGATGGCGCAATCGAGCGACGATGTCGAGGTTTTTATCGCGCCTGCTGCCTCGCTGCGTTTGGCACCGAAATCGGGTGTGCCACCCGGCTGCATCGCCCGGAAGTAGTTGTCCACAAACAAGTACTCTCTGGCCTTGTAGCCAGTCGTCGAGGCGTTCGCGACGTTGTTGCTGGTGACCTGGATGGCGTTGGCCTGGGCCTGCAGGCCAGCCATGCCAATATCGAATCCGCTCATTGCAATGTCCTTAAGGTTTAGTGAGTTGGACGACGTCCACGAGGTTGATCGACCGGCCGTCCGAGGTGAGCAGTTGCGAGCCGGTATCGACACGGCTTACCCCGTTGACCACACCCCGCGTCAGCGCCACCGACGCCACGGCCGCACCCGCCGCGTCGGCGGCAGTCAGCACAAGCCGGTATTTGCCACCCGAAACGCGCTTGCCGTCATAGCCGGCGCCATCCCAGGTGAAGGTGTGCACGCCCTGCCCCAGCGCACCGAGGCTGAGCTCATCGACGACGCTACCGTCCGAAGCGAGGATCGCCACTTTCGTCTGTGCACTGTCGGCGCCAAGCTTGAGCCCGAAGTCCGAGCCGCCCGTCGCATCGATCTGCAAACTGTTTCCGGGTGCGAGCACACTGCTGCCGATCAGGCTCGAATCGTTCATGAACGACTGCGCAGTCACCTGGTTCAACATCGAACTGATGCTGGTGTTGAGGCGCTCGATGCCGCTGGCCATGGTCAGCTGCGTGAGCTGGCTGGTCATCTGCGCCGGATCCTGCGGGCTCATCGGGTCCTGATTTTGAATCTGCGCGAGGAGCATCTTCATGAAGTTGTCCTGCGTCTGCGCAGCCGAAGTACCCAGGCTGTTTGCCGCCGCAGGCCTCGTCGCGGCGGGATCGTAGGCATTGACACCCTTTGGCAGGGCGCCCGGAATACTCGAAGTTGTCATCAGGACCTCACCATGTCGATCACACGTTGCACCAGCTGGCGCGAGTTGTTCATCAAGTCAACATTCATTTGGTACGAGCGCGACGCCGCCACCATGTTGACCATCTCCTCCACCGGGTCGACGTTCGACGCCTGCACATAGCCCTGCGCGTCTGCGTTCGGGTGGCCCGGCCGGTACGCCCGCTTGAGGGGCGCGCTGCTTTCCGTGACCGCAGCAACCTCGACGCCCGCCGCCACTGAGCCGAACCCGGGTGTCGGGCGGAACACGACCTGACGGGCGCGGTAGGCCTCGCCGTTTGCCGATGTGGTCGATTCCGCGTTGGCAATGTTCGAGGCGATCGCGTTCAGGCGCTGGCTCTGCGCGACCAGGGCGCTGGCGCCAACGCGAAACGCATTCATCAAGCTCATGGCTGCCCCGTCAGCGCCATTTGGCGCGATCGCACCGTCGAACCGAGGAGTGCCGCTGCGGCCTCGAAGCCGAGCGTGTTCTCAGCGAAGTGGGCACGCTCGACGTCGGGGTCGACCGTGTTGCCATCGATGCTGGTCTGCAAGGCGGCACGGTACAGAAGCGCCGGGCCGTCGAGTGCGCTGCGTCCGGTTCCCAGGTGGTGCAGATCGCTGCCACGCAGTGCCAGCCGGGGCTGGTACTGCAAGCCCTGCATCTGCTCTCGCAGCGTCGCGTCGAAGGCCACGTCGCGGGCCTGGTAGCCCGGCGTATCGGCATTCGCGAGATTGGACGCAAGAATCTGCTGGCGGTAGCTGCGCAGCTGCAGGGCAGCGACGTTGAAGCCCATCGGGTCGAATTCGGGGACAAGGTTCACGGCATTTTTGCGCTGTTTGACACACAGTTGATCGCAATTAGCATGCCAAGCGTTTTACCCAGTTTTACCGGCTATCTCGGGTTGTACCGGGGAAAGCTTTGCCGCTCCGGGCCACGCCATGCCGTGATGCGGCAAGCTTTGCCGCTTCGCCGCGGCGCACATCCTCAGATCGATGCGAGCCGAGGCGCCGCTCGCATCGACTGACGGCGCCGCCCACGCTCAATTCGATTCCTTGATGAGCCGCCCGGAAGCCGGCTGGACCGGCCGCGCGTTCATCGGGTACAGATGCGAGAAGATCGCAATTTGCTCGGCCGACATTTGCACCGGCGACTTCATCACCATCCAAAGCACGCCTTCGCTGCACGGCGGCGTGGTCAGCGAGCCCATGTAGGTGAGGTAGCGGCGGTCTTCCGGCAGCAGCTTGTTCAGGTCGATCGCCACCGACGCGGCGATGTCCTCGCCCCGCTCGAGCGGCAGGTTGTTCCAAACTGCCTGGATGACCGGCTGCGGCGTGCCGCGGCTGAGAAGCACCGCCACGACCGCCAGGCGTCCCTCCAGGTCCTTGTGCACAAGGTGCGCCACCATGTCGAACTGGCGGCCGTTGATGCGTTCCTCCGCCGGTTTGTGAAAGTGAAACTGGACCAGGTCGTAGCGACGCCCCAGCACCTCGATGCTGTTTCCGGCTGCAACGTTGACCTGGATCGTGTGGCCGTTGTCGAGCACCCGGAAGCCGCCCAACTGGTAGTCGAACTGAATGGGATCGAGTTGCACCTTGACGCCATCCCGGATATCGATGGGACTCTGGCGGGAACCGGTCGCGCACTTCGAGAACTCGGGGTCAAGCTTGCTCCACTGCTCCGGTCCGCCGGCGCCGCCATAAGACCAGTGGGGCGGGTGCTCGGCAGCCTCATGTGCCGCCTTCGCAGTGGCCGCGTGCCCCGCCACCTCGATGGCTGCGCGACGCTTGCGGGGCGCCGGGTTTACGGGCTGGGGCGCGGCCTCGGATGTCTTCAGCACCACCTCGCCAGAGCCCGCGAGGCGCTTCTCGAGCATGGTTCGCAGCGCGTCATCAGCTTTTGCCGCCGGCTTGACCTCGGCCTTTTCTTCCAGCGCTGGCCCGGCCTTCGGCGCCATTTGTGCGACAGGACTGGAGGCCGCTTTTTCCCCCGCTGCCTTGACCTTCAGTGGCGAAAGTGCGCCCGCCTCCGGGGCAACGGCGGGCTTGGCCACGACCGGCCTCGTGGCCTCCGCAGCAGGGCTGTGTGCGGCGTCGTTGGCGTGGGCATTGCCGAGCCACAGCAGGGTCAGGCACACGGCCCGAGTGACGCAAAGGTTGGAAGATCGTTCAGGTGTCATGTGCAACTCCGGGCGGCTGGGTGTTAATAAATGGACGCCGTTGCGGCACTTCTGGCACGCGCGCAGGCACAGGCGAATCAATGACCGGCCGGGCCGCGCTCGCGGCAACCAGCGCAGGCGCTGCAGCCGCCGCCTTCAGCGCCGCCACCGCTGCGCAGGGTGGCCACGATGGCGAGGCAGGCGGAGGCAGTCGCGCTGCGGCCGTCGAAGCCAACGCCAGGCCGGGCGCGCTGGGCCCGGGCCCGAGACGCCACCAGGGCTGAGCGGCTGTTGGCACGGCCACGGCACGGTCGAGTTGCAAAACGCATTGGCGCACTTCCAGCGCAAGGCCTTGGGCGTGCCCAAGTCGACCCGCCAAGAGGCCGGCGGCCAGTGGATGAACACAGGCATGGAACTCAAGCAGCCCGCTGTCGGTGAACTGGTTTCGAGCCGGCGCGAGTGCTGGCAATTGCAGTGCCACGCACTCGAGGCGGCGGCCAAGATCGAGGGCGCGCTGGCAGACGGCGCCATCGTCGAGACGAAGCTCGCTGGCGAGCGCCACCAGACCGGCGTCCGGCACCTTGCAGGCCTGCAAGACGAGCTGCCATGAATCGACTTCAGGCGCACTTTCCGGTACGCCGGGAACAACCTGTCCAAAGGCGCAGCCGCTCAGCGCAAGCAGGAGCAGAGCCTTGTCAACGCGCATTCGTCAACCCCCTGTCAACGAAGTTCAATGCCGCCGAGGCGATCAGTTCCGCCAGCGCCGGCAACTGCAGCGCGACCAGCGCGACCACCAGCAGCGCCAGCGGCGCGCTGATCGAAAAGCCCACCGACATCAAGTTCAACTGCGGCGATATCCGGGTGATCACAGCGAGCATGAAGTTTGTAAACAGGTACAGCACAAAGCTGCCGCACGACAGCACCAACCCGATCGAAAACGCGCTCGCCATCAGCCCCAGCACCGCCGGCAGGTCCCATCCCGCGGGCCAGGCGCCGAACGGAACGGCTGCAAAGCTGTTCGCGATGCGCTCGATGAACAGCAGGTGCACGTCGGTCGCGAACAGCGTCGCCAACAACGCCATGCCGAGCAGCTCGCCGAGCATCGTGGAAGGCAAGGCGGTCTCGGGAGCTACCGTCTGCGCGAAGCTGAAGCCAGCATGCATCGACACGGATTCAGCCAGAAAATCCACCGCCAGCATGGCCAACCGCAGCGCCAGCCCGCAGACCACACCGATGGCGAGTTCGCTGCCCACGGTGAGCAAGCCGAGTTGCTGCAACTGGGATGGCGACGGCAGCGCCGATGGCGCCACCGCGAGCGTCAGAAGCAGCACGGGCGCGATGCGCAGCGCGAGCGGGAACGCGCGAAACGACAACAGCGGCAGCGCCAGGAACAGGCCCAGGAAGCGCACCGACACCAACGCCATGGCAGCGGCCGCCGATTCGATCAAACGCAGGTCGAAGTCCACCGCACTCACCCGGCGATCACAGGAATACGGCCGATCATCTCGCGGATGTAATCGACGAACAGACCGAGCGTCAGCGGGCCGGTGAGCGCGATGACGACCATCACCACCAGCATTTTCGGCACGAAGACCATCGAGGGCTCATTGATCTGCGTGGCCGACTGGATGGCGCCCAGGACGATGCCCACGACCAGCACCGTCAGCAAGACGGGGCCCGCCAGAATTGCCGCCATGCGCATCGCCAGCAACACAAGTTCGATGACAAGAGTGGGGTCCATTGCGTCAACGCGTCATCGCGTCATCGCGTCAGGAAACTCTCGACCAGAGAACCTGCAAGCAGGCTCCAGCCGTCGGCCAGCGTGAAGATGATCAGCTTCAGCGGCAGCGAGAACATCACCGGCGAGACCATCACCATACCGAGTGACGTGAGGATGCTGGCCACTGCGAGGTCGATCACGACAAACGGCAGGAAGATCACGAAGCCGATCAGGAAGCCGGTTCGGATCTCCGAGATCGCGAACGCCGGCACGACCACGCGCAGCGGCACCGCATCGCGGTCCGTCAGGGGCGTGCGCGACAGGCGCGAAAACAGCGCCAGATCGGTGTCACGCGTGTGCTGAAGCATGAATTCCTTGAGTGGGCGGCTGCCCTTGTCGAGCGCCTCTTCGAGGCCAATCTGCTTCTTCGTGTACGGCTGCCAGGCCTGGGTCTGTATTTTTTCCAGTACCGGGTTCATCACGAACAGCGTCAGGAACAGCGACAGCGCCACCAACACCGCGTTCGGCGGCATCGACTGCAACCCCAGCGCCTGGCGAAGCAGCGAGAACACGATCAGGATGCGCGTGAAGCTGGTCATCAGCATCAACGCCGATGGCAGGAAGCTCATCGCCGTCAGCAACAACAGCGTCTGCACCGGAACGGCGTAGCTGGTCCCTCCGTTCAGCCCCGGTGTGGCCGTGACGAGCGAGATGTCCTGCGCGCAGGCCAGGCCGCAGCCCAGTGCTCCCGCGAGCAGGGCGAGCCATCGGGGCGCCTTCATCGCGGATCGGCCCAGTCGTCGAACAGCGCCGCCATGCTGGCCGTTGCCGAATCAGGCAGCCGGTCGATCAGCGTCAGGCCGCGATCCCCCCGCGCCAGAAGATAACGCCGGCCGTCGCATTCAACCAGCAGCAAGCGGTCGCGCGCACCCGCCGATGTGACCGCGAGCATGCGCAGGCGCCCGCTCGCAGCGGTGGCCGGCGCACTCCGGTGGCGCTGCCAGGCGAGCGTGCCCGCCGCAATCGCCAGTACAACCAGCAGCAGCAGGGAACCTGCGTAGCCCGTCACGCTGCTCACCGGTTCAGTTTGCGCAGCCGCTCGGCCGGCGTCACGATGTCGGTCAGCCGGATGGCGTAGCGGTCGTTCACGATCACGACCTCGCCCTGCGCGACAAGTGTGCCGTTGACGACCACATCGAGAGGGTCGCCTGCCAGCACGTCGAGTTCGATCACCGAGCCATAGGTCAGCGCCACCAGGTGGCGGATCTGCATCTTGGATCGCCCGAGTTCGACGGCAATCTGCACCGGCACGTCCATCACCAGCTCGATGTCGTTGGCGCTGCCACCGGAGGCCGAGTCGTTGAGCAGTGAGTAAGGCGCTGGCTTGATTTGCGCGCGCCGGCTGTCGCCACTCAACGGTTCGTCTGCGTTCGGTGTAGAACCGGATTCTGTGCTCACGGGGTACCTCGCTCGGGAAAGGTGTCGGTCGATGCGGCGGCTTCGATCCGTTCGCGGAAACGCGGGCTCAGCAGCCCGCGGTCGGCGGGGCGATTACTGAACTCGATGGGATGGTTGATTTCAGAAATCTTGACCGCGTAGCGACCATTGCGAATGCCGTACGCGCCCTTGATCATCGGCAGTCCGTCCACCATCACGGTGATCGGCTCCTGCACCTCGATCGGCAGAAGGTCGCCGACATTGAACGACAGCACCTCGCCGAGCGTCCCCGCCTTCTTGGCCAGTGTCGCGACCAGTTGCACCTGGGCTGACTGCATCTCGGCGCGCAAGTTATCGGTCCAGGTGGAATCGTCATCGGCCTGGAAGGCCTGCATTTGACTGAACAGCAACGTCTTGATCGGCTCGAGCACCCAGAACGGGATGCACAGGTCGACGCTGCCCTTGCGGCCGTTGATGTCGACGACAAAACTGCAGTGCAACACCATCTCTTCAGCGTCGGTGATGCGTGCGAACTGGAAGCTCGTCTCCTGGCGCAGGAAATCGAACTTGATCTCGTGCACCGGCTTCCAGGCCTTCTCGTATTCGTTGAGCAAACTGTCGACGAGCCGGCGGATGATGCGCAGTTCGATCGCGGTGTATTCCTTCGTCGTGATCTTGGGCGGCAGCTTGCCCTCGCCACCGAACATGTTGTCAATCACGATATAGACCACCTGCGGATCGATGATCCAACACCCCACCCCACGTAACGGGCGGATGTTCACCAGGTTGATGTTGGTGCGCTCCGGAAAGCTGTTGACAAAAACCTCGTAGGGCTTGATCTCCGGAAGGAGCACGTCCATCTCGACCGGGCGCCGCACCATGTTGTACAGCGTCAGCCGGGCGGTGCGCGCGAAGCGCTCATGGATCAGCTCGAGCGTGGGCATGCGCCGCTTGACGACGCGAGAGCTCTTGTCGAACATGAACTTGCTCGGCTCGGCGTCCTTTGCCTCCGGCTTGGATTGCTCTTCGGTCATGTGCTGACGTTCGGGTTTCGGCTCACTGCATCACCAGGCTGTTGAAGAGCACCGCCTGCACCGGCAGATCCATTTCGCTCACCCTCCAGAACTGCGCCGCGGCTTCCTTGGCGACGACGCTGTATGAACCGCCGCCCGCAGTCTCACGCGGGATGGCGCCCAGCCGCTCGAGGTTGCGCAGGTCAACCGTGGAACGCTCCTGCTGCAAAATGAAGATTGCCGTGAGCTGCGGCTCGATGATGGCGTTGATCACCAGGGCCACGTCCTTGGCCATCGCCTCCTTCCCCTCGATCGTGGCGAGTTCGGGGACGCTTCGTGCCGACAGCACCGCCAAGATCCGGTCGCGCACCAGCGGCAGGTACTCCGTGATGCGCTTTTCGGTGGCCCCGTCGGCCGTGCGCAGCACGAGCTTGGCCTGCAAGTAGTGCTCTCCGCCCTTGCCCGGCAGGTTGACAAGGAAATCGTCCAACGCGATGAAGACCGGTGGCTTGTTGTCCTTCTTGTGCTCGAGCTGCTTCATCAGGCGCTTCTCGACCGACTTCTCGCTGAGCTCCTCGGCGGCATGCTTCGCCGAAGACCACATCGAGTAGCCCACACCCCCCCCGGCAAGCACCACGACCGCGAGAGCGCCGGCAATCAGCGGCATTTTCGACTTCTTCGGCGCCGCCGCTTCATGCGTTGCGGTGGCGGGCGTCTCCTCAGCAGATGGAGCGGGGACTGCGGCTGCCGCCGCGCCGGAAACGTTGTCTTTCGCTGCCATGAAAACCTTTTGTGTGTTTGGAAAAGAAGCCGTCAGGCATACAGGCTGAGCTGCTGATCCCGGGACGCCGGTGCGCTTCTTGGTGCGGGCGCGATCGGCGCCAGTGTTGGGGCCGTCACCGGTGCACCGCGTGCCGCAACCTCGCCAGCGAACTGGCGCCGGCCGTCGAACGATGCCGACTGCCCGCCTTGCCCGAGATCCACCTGCACCGACAAGCCGAGGTCTTTCATCGCATCGACGAGCCCGGGGCTGCGCTCGCCGAGCGACTGGCGC